>CALBDV010000152.1 GCA_937927565.1 uncultured Holophagales bacterium | reverse complement strand
TGGCCACGCACGGCTTCTTCCTCGGCGACTGCCCATCGGCTCCCGGGAGCGAAGCGGCCCGGCCGACCCGATCGGCCACCGTCCTCGCCGACAACCCGCTGCTCCTTTCGGGCCTCGCCCTCGCGGGCGCCAACCAGCGCGGCACGGCCGCGCCCGGAGCAGAAGACGGAATCCTGACGGCCGAGGAGATCGCCGCGCTCGGCCTCTCCGGGGTCGAGTGGGCGGTCCTCTCCGCCTGCGAGACCGGCGTCGGCGAGCTGCGTTCGGGCGAGGGCCTGTTCGGCCTTCGGCGCGCGTTCCAGATCGCGGGGGCTCGCTCGCTGATCCTGAGCCTCTGGCCTGTCGAGGACGAGGCAAGCCGTCAGTGGATGAAAACGCTCTACAGGAACCGCCTCGGCCGAGGAATGACGACCGCGAGGGCCGTCCACGAGGCGAGCCGGGAGCAACTCCTGAAACGGCGCGCGGCCGGACAGAGCACGCATCCGTTCTACTGGGCGGGATTCGTCGCCGCGGGCGACTGGAGGTAGGGGCGCAGGCGGCTGCCGGACGATCGCCTCGTCAGCCTCCCGCCGCCGGCACCCACGTGGCTCGGCTATAGTCACGGCATGTCGGTCGACCTCACCGCCGTATTCAAGTCCGTTCCCGAGGGATTCATTGCCTTCGTCGAGGAACTGCCTGGCGCCAACGCTCAGGGCGCCACGCTCGACGAGGCGCGTCTCAACCTCCAGGAGGCGGTCACCCTCGTCCTTCAGGCGAACAGGGACTTGGCGGAGGAAGACCTCGCGAACTCGACCGTCATCAGGGAGCGCTTCCGGCTTTCCGCGTGAAGCGCGCCGATCTGCTTCGTCATCTCGAGCAGCACGGCTGTCAGCTTCTTCGCGAAGGCGGTTCCCATTCCGTCTTCGTGAACCGCGCCGAGCGGAAGGTATCGACGATTCCCCGGCATCGGGAACTCAACGACTACCTCGCGGCCAAGATCTGCAAGGACCTCGGAATTCCGAAACCGGGAGCCTGACCCCGGCCTTCAGCGGACTCGCGACGCTCGCCGCTGATCAAGTTCGGTCCGCGAGTGGCGGTCGTGCGGGGGGGCACGTCGGTTTCGCCGGGCCGGAAACGCCCGCCTCCGGGCATCCTGAGACGGTTTCCGGTAATGTCCGGCCGGGCCCTCGCCCGACGCCATGACCGCCTCCCCCGAGCAGCAGACAGACCTCTACCGGCACCTCCTTCTCACCCGCCTCCTCGAGGAGCGGATGGTGAGCCTCTACCGGCAGGGAAAGATGACCGGGGGGCTGTTCCGCTGCCTGGGGCAGGAGGCGACGGCCGTCGGGTCGGCGTTCGCTCTCGAGGAGGGAGACCTCCTCGTGCCGATCATCCGCGACCTGGGCGCGACCCTGGTGCGCGGCGCGCGGCCGGTCGACATCCTCCGGCAGGTGATGACGAAGGGCGACGCCCCTGCCCGGGGCCGCGACGGGTTCCTCCACTTCTGCCTGCCGGAGAAAGGGCTCTACTCCGCGATCGCGATGCTCGGGACGGCCGTTTCGGTGGTCGCCGGGATGGTCCTCGCGGACCGGTACCTCGGGAAGAAGACCGTCGGGATGACCTACCTCGGCGAGGGAGGGACCTCGACGGGGGCGTTCCACGAGGGGATCAACCTCGCCGCGGTCCAGAAGCTGCCGATCGTCGTCGTCCTCGAGTTCAACCGCTACTCCTACTCGACGCCGTCCGAGATGCAGTGCGGCGCCGCGACTCTCGCCGACAAGGCCGCCGGCTACGGCGTCGCGAGCGCGATCGTCGACGGGAACGACGTCCTCGCGGTCGTCGACGCGGCCCGGCGCGCCGTGGCGTGGGCGCGCGAGGGAAACGGGCCGTTCCTCCTCGAGTGCAAGACGTACCGCCGGAAGGGGCACGCCGAGCACGACGGGCAGGCCTACGTCGACGCGGAGGAGCTGGCCGAGTGGACGCGGCGCGACCCGATCGCCCGTTTCGAGCGGTACCTCGACGCGGGGGGCTTCATGGACACCGCGGCGCGGGAGGCCGTGAGGGCTGGCATCGAAGCCGAGCTGGACGCCGCCGTGGCCGAGGCCGAGGCCTCCCCCGCGCCTGTCCCCGATCCCGGGTTCCGGGGCGTGCGGGCCGACGAGGAAGCTGTCGTGCGGCGGCGGGCGGAGACGTTCGTCGGGGGGCTCGGGTGAGCGGCCAGCGGAACTCCGGGGGGGGCAACCCCGCGAGTAATCATGCGATCGGACACTCGACCGGCGAGGTCACGTACGTCGACGCGATCCGGATCGCTCTCTCCGAGGAGATGGAGCGCGACGAGAGGGTGATCCTCCTCGGCGAGGACATCGGGACCTACGGCGGCGCTTTCAAGGCGACGGCGGGGTTGCTCGAGCGTTTCGGACCGCAGCGGGTCATCGATACGCCCGTCGTCGAGGAGGCGATCGTCGGGGCGGCTATCGGCGCCGCACTCCGGGGCCTCCGCCCCGTCGTCGAGATGCAGTTCTTCGATTTCGCCGCGCGGGCGTTCGACATGATCACGAACTTCGCGGCCAAGCACCGCTACCGGACCGGCCTCGGCGTCCCGATCGTCATCCGCGGGCCGTCGGGGGCCGGCGTCCACGCGGGGCCGTTCCACTCGCAGAGCCCCGAGGGGTACTTCGCCCGGACGCCCGGGCTCGCGGTCGTCGTTCCCTCGACGGCTGCTGACGCCCGTGGCCTCCTGAAGGCGGCGATCCGGGACGAGGACCCCGTCCTCTTCCTGGAGCACAAGCTCCTCTACCGGCGGGCGAAGGACGTCCTTCCGGAGGGCGACGGCCTCGTCCCCTTGGGGAAGGCGGCCGTCCGGCGCCTCGGTCGCGACCTGACGATCGTGACGTACGGCGCGATGGTCCCGCTCGCCCTCGACGCGGCCACCGAGCTCGGGACGGAGGGGGTCGAGGCCGAGGTGATCGACCTGAGAACCCTCCTCCCGATGGACGAGGAGACGGTCCTCGAGTCGGTGAAGAAGACGTCGAAAGCGTTGCTGCTCCACGAGGACGCCCGGACGCTCGGGATCGGGGCCGAGATCGCCGCCACGCTCG
>CALBDV010000151.1 GCA_937927565.1 uncultured Holophagales bacterium | reverse complement strand
TGGGCCGGCATGCGCGACGCCGAGAACGGCGTCGTCTGGGACGCCCACATCGGCGGCTGGCCCGTCTGCCTCCTCGGCTTCGAGTCGCGCCCCGTCAAGCGGATCGGCTTCGTCGCCACGGACGGACCGGAGAACTGGACCTCGGGGACCCTCTTCCCGCAGGCGTCCAAGAAGATCGCCCGCGCGATCAACGCCGCCAGCGGCAACCGGCCCCTCGTCGTCCTCGCGAACCTCTCCGGCTTCGACGGCTCGCCCGAGTCGATGCGAAAGATCCAGCTCGAGTACGGCGCCGAGATCGGGCGCGCCGTGACGAACTTCAGGGGGCCCATCGTCTTCACCGTCGTCTCGCGCTACCACGGCGGCGCGTTCGTCGTCTTCTCGAAGACGCTGAACGACAACATGGAGGTCGCGGCGCTCGAGGGCACCTACGCCTCGGTCATCGGGGGCGCCCCCGCTGCCGCCGTCGTCTTCGCGCGGGAGGTCGACCAGCGGACGAAGATGGACCCGCGCGTCGTCGCCCTCGAGAAGGAGATCGCGGCCGTGCCGGATGCCGCGAAACGAAGGCTCCGCAAGCGCCTCGCCGACCTCGTGAAGTCGGTCCGCTCCGAGAAGCTGGGACAGGTGGCCGACGAGTTCGACGGCATTCACAGCGTCCAGCGGGCGCTCGCCGTCGGATCCCTCGACCGGATCCTCCCCGCGGCGCAGCTGAGGCCCTACCTCGTCGACGCGATCGAGAGGGGAATGGCGAAGGAGCGGACACGAATCAACCGCTGAGCACCGTGTCCTGGCTCGCCGGGCGGGAGGAAGAGCTGCCGCCCGGCGAGGCCTGGCTCACGGGGGCCGAGCGCGAGGTCCTCTCGCGGCTGCGGGTCCCGAAAAGGCGTGGCGACTGGCTCCTCGGCCGGTGGGTCGCCAAGAGGGCGCTCGTCCTGGCTGGAGAGGCGGAGACGGAGAACGGCGTGGCCATAGTGGCGTCCGCGTCCGGCGCTCCCGAGGCGTTCCTCCCGAACGGGCACCCCGTCGGGGTCTCCCTCTCCCTCACGCACAGTCACGGCGTCGCCGTCGCAGCGCTCGGACTGGCCGAGATCCGTCTCGGCGTCGACCTCGAGGCCATCGAGGAGCGCCCCGCGGCCTTCCTCGCAGACTGGTTCACCCCGGCGGAGCAGGCCTTCGTGGCGGAGAGCGATGCGGGGACGGCCGCGCTGGCGGCCACGCTCGTCTGGAGCGCGAAGGAGAGCGTGATGAAGGCGCTGCGCGAGGGTCTCCGGATTCCTCCGAAGGCCGTGGAGGTCTCGCCCGAGCGCGGCCCGGCCGACGGCACCTGGCGCCCCTTCGTCGCGCGCGGACCCGGAGACGATGCCTGGCGGGGCTGGTGGCGTACGGAGGCGGGTTTCGTTCTCTGCGCCGTGGCGAGCCCCGCATCCGGACCGCCGCGCCCGATCGGGTAGACTGCCGCGACATGGGACTCTTCGGATCGAAAACGCCACCGCGCCCCGAAGGCGAGCGGCCCTCCCATCCCCACGAAACGCAGCGGCCGGCGGCCGCCCCGGCCCCTGCCGGGCAGAGAGCGCCGGCAGAGGTGAAGACAGCCGTGATCGGACCCAACATTCGCATCCAGGGTGAGCTTTCGGGCGACGAGGACCTCGTCGTCGAGGGGCGCGTCGAGGGAAAGATCTCCGTCACGAAGGGCCTTCGCATCGGCCCGCAGGCGCAGGTGAACGCCGAGGTCAAGGCGCACCACGTCGTCATCGCGGGACGCATCGTCGGCAACGTGATCGCCACGGAGAAGGTGGAGATCCTCCCTTCGGGGATCCTCGAGGGGAACATCCGGGCCCCGAAGATCGCCATCGCCGAGGGCGCGCAGTTCAAGGGAAGCGTCGACATGGGTGGCAAGCCCGCCGCCACGACCCCCGTGGCCCCGACGCCGGTTACCGAGAAGACCGAGAAGAAGGACCAGAGCAAGAGCTGACCTCCTTCGACCCGGCCCGATTCGGCGTAACCTCCGTCGTTCCCCGGCTCCATCCCCCGCGCCGAGAGGCGAGAGGTGCACCGATGATCCGAAGGGTCCGGGTTCTCGCCGCCTGCGGCCTGCTCTTCGCCGCTTCGGGCTGTGCGTCGCAGGCGAGGAGCCGCGCCGCCGCCCTCGCCGACGGCGGGTCGGCCGTGGCGAAGGCCACAGCCGACTCCCTCGTCGACACGTCGGCCGCCGTCGAGTCCTACGTGGAAGGGCAGTACCTCCTCGGCCCGCTCACGGGGCGCCCCGAGCCCGGCGCCGAGACCCTCGCGAGCCTGCGGCGCCTCCGCGAGGCGCTCGGCGCGCGGGCCGGGGTGATGCGGAGCCTCGAGGCCTCCTACGCGGCGCTCCACGCCTTCGCCTCCTTCGACGCCGCCGCGAGTGTGGAGAGGGGCGTCAATGCCCTCACCGCCTCGGTCAACGACTACGAAAAGGCCCTCGGGAAGGGGCCGGTCGACCCGGCGGGGGCGTGGAGCCTCGGCAGGGCGGGCGGCGCCCTCGCGGGGTCGAAGCAGGCGCGGCGGCTGAAGGCCTCGAGCGTGGCCATCCGCGCGAGCCTCGAGCGCTTCGTGATGCTGCTCGGCCGCGAGAAGGAGATCCACGTCTCTCTCCGCGCCGTCCTCGTCGAGGCGCGGGGCGCCGCCGCGAGGCAGCTCTGGCAGCTCGGCCTTGGACGGGCCGGGGCCATCCTCCAGCCGCACGTCGCCGGCTTCGGCCTCGCCTGGGACGACAAGCAGCTCGACCCCGTCCTCACGCTCCTCAGGAAGGAGCCGTCGATCACCGCCACCCCGGGCCGGAGCCGCGAGGACGACCTCCGCGACGCCGTGGAGAAGGTCCTCGAGTACCGGGTCGAGCGGCAGGCGGCGCTCGAAGCCGAGGTCCTCGACGAGACGCTCGCGGGGCTCGAGGCCCTCGTTCTCGCCCACGCGACGTTCGAGGCGAAGGAAGAGGTCGACCTCGCCCGGCTGGCGGAACACGCCGCGGCCCTCCGGGCCACACTTGACGAGTACCGCGCCGCGGCGGGGAAGTAGGGGAGGGGGACGATGGCGACCTCGAAAGCGAGCCACGAACGGCTCCTCGCGAGCATCGAGACGACCTACCGGCTGGCCGAGCGGAACTTCGACAAGCTCTACGCCGCGGCGGCGACGCCCCAGGCGAAGGAGCAGGTGAGGGACCTCTACGGCGCGGCCCGCGACGCCTACTGGAAGGCCGTCGTCGCCTCGCTCGAAGACCACAGCAGCGTCGTGACGTCCATACACGACGACCTGAAGCGGACCAACCGGGAGCTGAAGAAGTCGTTCGAGAGCCTGGAGGACGTCGCCAGGACCCTCGCCGTCCTGACCGAGGCGGTGAAGCTGGCGGCTTCGCTCGTCACGCTCGGCGCGGTGTAGGACGCCCCGGCGCGGCGGCCCGGCGAAGCTCCTCCGAGCCCCGGCCGGGACGAGAGCAGCGGGGGCGCTTGCCCCCGTTCCGGTCCTCAATTTATCCTTACTGATCGATCGATGAACGACGCTCCGGGTCCCTCAGAGCCGGTCAAGCCCCCAACCGCGCCCGGTGTGCCCGAGCCGATCGCGCTCATGGCGCTCTTCGGCACCGTGCAGGGGTTTCTCTGGATGAAGGACCTCGACGGCCGTTACACCTACTGCAACGACCTCTTCGAGCTGTCTTTCGGCTCGGGAGCGGGCAGCGTCCTCGGAAAGACCGACTTCGACCTGTTTCCCGCCGAGACGGCCGTCGTGTTTCAGGAGAACGACCGGAAGGCCGTCGCCTCGGGGGGGATCGTCGTCTTCGACGAGGAGGTGCGCCTTCGCTGGGACGGGGACACGACCCTCTTCGAGTCGCGGAAGGGGCCTCTGCGCGACCCCGCCGGCCGGGTGGTGGGCAGCGTGGGAAGCTCGCGCGTCGTCGCCGACTCGAGGGCCGCGGAGGACCGGCTCGCCCTCGAGGACCGTGTCCTGGCGAGGATCGTCGCCGGCGAGCCCCTCGAGGGAACGCTCGACGCCATCGCGCGCGCCATCGAGGCGCAGACGCTCGATACCGCCGTCACGATCTACCTCCTCTCGGCCGACGGGAGGGTCCTCCGCCTGGCCGCCGGCCCGAGGGTCCCCGCGGACACGTTGCGCCTCCTCGAGGAGCTCCCGGTCGGGGAGGAGGACTCCCAGAGCGGTGCCGCCGTCGTCCGGAAGGAAGCGGTCGCGGTGGAGGACATCTCCACCGATCCGCTCTGGGCCCGTTACCGCGACGCCGGCCTCGCGCACGGGATCGGGTCGGGCTTCTCGACGCCCCTCCTAAGCCGCAAGGGAGACGTTCTGGGCGTCCTGACGCTCTACCTGGGGCGAAGGGGCCGCCTCACCGGCCGCCAGCTGCGCCTCGTCGACACGGCGGCGCGGATCGCGGCGATCGCCGTGGCGCGGAGCCGCGAGGAGGAGGCGCTCCGCGAGAGCGAGGCGCGATATCGGCTCGTCTCGGAGAAATCGGCGGACGTCATCTGGCTTTACGACCTCGGCGCCGGGCGCTTCGAATGGGTCAGCCCGTCCATCGAGAGGCTCCGCGGGTACACCGTTGCCGAGACGGTCGGCCAGTCGCTCGCCGACGCCCTCACGCCCGAGTCGATGGCGTTCGTCGCCGAGCAGCTTCCCCGGGCTCTCGCGGAGTTCGCGGAGAAGGGCGAGGCGGCGCAGACGCGGACGATGGAGGTAGACCAGAAACGAAAGGACGGGACGATCGTCCCGACCGAAGTCGCGACGACGATCGTCACGGACGCCACCGGCCGCGTCACCCACCTGCAGGGGGTCACGAGGGACATCTCCGAAAGGCGCCGGGCCGAGCTGGCCCGCCGGGAGGCGGCGGCGTTCCGGGACGCGCTCATCGACGCCTCCTGCGACGGCATCGCGGTCTTCGACCAGGAGCACCGGGTCGTCCAGACCAACAGCCGATTCGCCGAGATGCTCGGCTACACGCGCGAGGAGGCCCTCTCGCTCCGGACGTGGGACTTCGTGGCGGACCTGACCGAGGCCGACGTGAGGAGCCGCTTCGCGGACCTCTCGCGGGTCCACGAGACGTTCGAGTCACGGCACCGGCGGAAGGACGGCTCGGTGTACGACGTGGAGGTCTCCGCCTCGGGCCTGAGCTTCAACGGCGAGAACGTCCTCGTCACCATCTCGCGGGACATCAGCGCGCGCCGGCACGCGGAGCTGGAGCGGGAGCGGCTTCAGCAGCAGCTTCTCGCCGCGCAGAGGATGGAATCGGTCGGGCGGCTCGCCGGCGGAGTGGCCCACGACTTCAACAACATGCTCTCCGTCATCCAGGGGCATGCGACGCTGGCCCTCGAACGGCTCGACCCGGGGAGCCCGACGGCCGAGGACCTGCGCGAGATCGAGAGGGCCGCCCAGCGCTCGGCGCAGCTCACCCGGCACCTCCTCGCGTTCGCGCGCCGGCAGCCGACCGAACCGCGCGCCCTGGACCTGGACGAGACGATCGGCCGGATGCGCCGGATGCTCGGCCAGCTCCTCGGGGAGGACGTTCAGCTCAGGCTCGTCTCCGGCGCCGGCAACGCGCTGGTCCGCATCGACCCGGCCCAG
>CALBDV010000150.1 GCA_937927565.1 uncultured Holophagales bacterium | reverse complement strand
GAGGCGCACCGGACTACGGGCGGCGACCTCGGGAACTTCCTTGTTGGCGCGCTCCCGAACGCGACGATGATCGGGTACACCGGGACGCCGATCGATCGGTCAGCCTACGGCCAGGGGACATTCAAGACGTTCGGGATCGACGACGCCCCACGGGGATACCTCGATAAGTACTCCATCCGGGAGTCCATCGAGGACGGCACGACGCTGCCGCTCCACTACACCCTCGCTCCGAACGCTCTCCGGGTGCCCAGCGAGCAGCTCGAGAAGGAGTTCCTCGACCTCCAGGAGGCCGAAGGGGTGAGCGACATCGAGGACCTGAACCGGATTCTCGATCGGGCCGTAAGCCTCAAGGCATTCTTGAAGGCGAAGGACCGAGTGAAGAAGGTTGCGGCGTTCGTGGCCGAGCACTTCCGCTCGACAGTGGAGCCGCTGGGGTACAAGGCATTCCTCGTCGGGGTCGACCGAGAGGCATGCGCCCTCTACAAGCGCGCCCTTGACGAGGTCCTCTCCCCCGAGGAGTCAGCGGTGGTCTACACCTCCCAGCATAACGACCCGCCGACGATCGCCGCGTTCCAGCTCGAGGACACGGAGGAGAAGCGCCTTCGGAAGGCGTTCATCAAGCCGGGCGCGAACCCGAAGATCCTCATCGTCACCGAGAAGCTCCTCACAGGCTTCGACGCGCCGGTCCTGTACTGTATGTACCTCGACAAGCCGATGCGGGACCACACGCTCCTGCAGGCCATCGCCCGGGTGAACCGGCCCTACGAAGACTCGGGTGGCATCCGGAAACCGTGCGGCTTCGTCGTCGACTTCGTCGGAGTCTTTGAGAACCTCACGAAGGCGCTCTCGTTCGACGCGGATGAGGTGGAGTCGGCCATCAAGAACGTCGACGTGCTCCGTGCCGAGTTCACACGCCTGATGGCGACGATCGCGGAGCCATACCTCGCCCTCTGCCGGGGCACGATGGACGACAAGGCCGCCGAGCGGGCGATAGGGGCTTTCCTCGACAAGGGCGCGCGCGAGGCCTTCTACAAGGTCTTCAAGGAACTTGAGAATCTTTACGAGATTCTCTCTCCCGACCCGTTTCTCCGGCCCTACATTGACGACTACGCGCGCCTGTGCGACCTGTTCCGGCTCCTCCGGCAGTACTTTGGCACCCGCCGAAGCCTCGTCGGCGACCTGATGCGGAAGACCGAGTCGCTCATCCGCGAGGAGGTGGCGGTCTACGGCCTCGCCGGCACCCTCCCGATCGTGAAGATCAACGAGGAGACGCTCGCCGCCCTGAAGGAGGAGCGTTCGGCGAAGGACCCGTCCGCGGCCAAGATTCTCAACATGGGCAAGAGCCTTGTCGCCGCCGTCTCCGCCGAGTCGGGTGAGCAGCCGTACTTGATCCCGCTCGGGGAGCGCGCCGAGTCGATCCTCCACAACTTCGAGGACCGGCAGGTGACGACCGCCGACGCCCTCGCCGAGCTCGAGGTGCTCTTCGGCGAGTTCCTGAACGCGAGGAAGGAGCAGGAGGGCCTGGGCCTCCCTCCAGAGGTCTACGCGCTCCATCAGGTGCTCCGGGCCAGCGGCGTCCCGGAGGACCGGCTCCAACTGCTCGCGGAGACTCTCGGGAAGGCCTTCGAGCGTTTCCCCGAGTTTCGCGAGAACAGCGATCAGATGCGGAAGCTGAAAGCGGTCCTCTACAAGCAGCTCATTCCAGTTGTCGGGAAGGACCGGATGGTGGGGGTCGGTGAGAAGCTCATGAGAGTCCATCGCACATGAAGACGCGCAACGTTGTGATAGCGCGCCCTCCCGA
>CALBDV010000149.1 GCA_937927565.1 uncultured Holophagales bacterium | reverse complement strand
AACGTCGCGAGCAGGATGGTCCCGGCCTCGGTGCCGTCGCTCTTCCAGAGACCTTCCTCCGGGTTCGCGGAGCTCACGTAGGTCACGAAGAAGAGCGCGCCTCCGGCTTCGGCGAACTCGGAGCCGCTGATCGACCCTGTGGGCCCGGGGACGATGTCTTTCACGAGCGACGTGCCTGCCGTGGTGCCGTCGCTCGTCCAAAGCTCTCTTCCGTGTGCGCCGTCGTCGGCGGAGAAGAAGAGCCGGCCACCGACCGCCGTCAGGTGCCAGAGGTTGTCGTTGTAGTAGCTGGTCAGATTGCTGACGTGAGCGACGGGGGAAGTGCCTGGCGCGGTGCCGTCCGATTTCCAGAGCTCCGTGCCCGTCGGTCCGGACGCGCCGAAATAGAACGTCCCACCGAGGTCCGTGCCCGGTCCGTAGGACAGGTCGAGGTTCAGCAACCGTGTGGTCCCCGTCGTCGTTCCATCCGTGACCCAGAGGGCGAGGGCCTGCGAGGGGTACCACTCCCTTGCGGCCACGAATGCCCGACCGCCGGAAATGCCGAGGAAATTGACGAAACCAACGCCTGCCGTCGGCGTCGCGGAGGCGCCCGGGAAGGAGTCCTTCACGAGAGTGGGGGCCTGGGCGAGGGCGCCGGCCGCAACGGATACCGTGGACGCGAGAAGCAGGGCGGGAGCGACGAGCTTCATCGGGCTGTCACCCTTTCGCTGGGTAGTGTATGCAGCGAGAGACGCCTCACTCGAAGTATCCGCTGACGTCGAGGAGGACGTGCGTCGTGCCGCCCTCCGGCAGGCCGGCGCGAACCGAGAGCGAGCCTGCGGTGCCGAGCAGGGGGATGGCGTTCAGTGCCCGCGTCTTCCCGGCGGTGACCGGGACCTCGGTCGTCCCCGAGACGATTGGGCCGCCGGCGAAGACGGAGAGGGAGCCGGTGACCGTGGGGTTGACGATGGTGACGTTCGCGGCGACGGAGATGGCCGTCGAGGGGATGCCGCAGCGGCCGGCGACCGGGAGGATCAACGTCTGCGAGGCGCCGAGGGGGATTCCGCCCGCGATCCCGCCGGGATCGCGGGTGTCGGCGACGCGGCAGGGGGTGACCGGGTGGAAGCCGAGAGGGATCGGGAGGGACCAGAGCTCGTGACCGGTCGTGCCGTCTGAGGCGGTGAAGAAGACCTTGCCTCCGGAGCGCGCGAGAGTGACGCGATTCATGCTGAGGCTCCAGGGAACGGCTCCGGCTCCGGGCCCGGGGACGAGGTCGGCGACGAGTCTCGTCCCCGCCTCCGTTCCGTCGCTCCGCCAGAGCTCGCGCCCCGAGACGTGATCCGAGGCCGTGAAGAAGACCTCGTGCCCCGCTGCGGCGAAGCTCTCGACGAGCATCGAACCGGCCGGCCCGGGCGCGACGTCGCGGACGAGGACCGTCCCTGCCGGCGTACCGTCGGACTTCCAGAGCTCGTGGCCGTGGATGCCGTCGTACGCGAAGAAGTAGAGAGTCGACCCCAGGATCGTCCACCGAATCCCGAGAGACCTCGCCGGGCCGGGGTTGATGTCCTTCAGGAGCATGGTCCCCGCAGCAGTCCCATCGGTGACCCAGGGCTCCTTTCCATGTGCGCCGTCGTCGGCCCAGAAGAACACCCGATCGCCCAGCCGACCGGCGAAGGACGGAGACGAGTCTCCGGACGGGTTGATGTCGACGAGGAGGGTCGTGCCGGCCGCGGTGCCGTCGGTTCTCCAGAGCTCGGTACCGTGCGGCGCTTCGGAAGCCCCGAAGACGATGACATCACAGAGCACGACGCTCCCGCCGTCCCAGGCCGGCATCGGCCCGACGACCGTGGTTCCCGCGGCCGTTCCGTCGGTCTTCCAGAGCGTCGTCGTCGCGTCGCTCGACGCGGAGAAGAGGATCGAGCCTCCAAGAGTGCCGAGCGGGAGAAGTGTGCTCGAAGCGGGTCCGGGAGTCAGGTCCAAGAGGAGAAACGTCCCGTCCGGTGTCCCGTCGCTGCGCCAGAGCTCGTTCCCATGCATCCCGTCGTTCGGGGCGAAGAGCAGCTGCTCGTCCACGAGTCCGAGCATTCGGAACTGCCCCACCGACGAATCTGGCTGGATACTCTTGACGAGAGCCGTTCCGCCTTCCGTTCCATCGGTCCGGTAGAGCTGACAGCCGACTGAAGATGGGCATGCCTGGAGGTAGACGATCGACGACGCCGCCTGGAACTGAAGGGGAAGGGAACCGTCCGGCCCGGGAGCGAGGTCCTTCACCATGACGGTTCCTTCGGGACTCCCGTCGCTCCTCCAGAGCTCGGCTCCGTGCTCGGCGTCCGTGGCCGAGAACAGCAGGGTCCCGTTCACGTCGGTGAGCCAGACCGGAACGCCGTCGTTCGGCCGGAAGACGGGCGGCTGGACCGGGGCGGTTCCCGCAGCCGTCCCGTCGGACCTCCAGAGTCCGAAGGGCAAGTTGCCCAGGAGGTGGAGCGACGCGCCCTGAATCGATGCGGAGCCCCGGGGCGACGGACTCGCGTTGCCGGGCTCGACGACCTTCACGAGGGTCGTTCCGGCCGGCGAGCCGTCGCTCTTCCAGAGCTCGAGGCCGTCGACGCCACGGTCCACCCAGAGGTGCAGGGTTCCGGCGAGGGTCGTCGAGTTCCACAGGAAGATCGCCGTTCCGAAATCGCGCACGAGGGCCGTTCCGGCCGACGTCCCGTCCGAAGCCCAGAGCTGGGTGCCGCTCGCCGAGTAGAGGACGCTCCCCGACGCCACGAGCGGATCGCTCGTCGGGAACGTGTGAACGAGGACCGTGCCGGCCTCGGTGCCGTCGCTCTTCCAGGTCGAACCGTCCGACCCGAGCCTGAAGTAGAGGGCGCTCCCGAACGCCACGAGGGCATTCGGTGAGGAGCCGTCGGCGCCGGGAACGATGTCCCGGACGAGGACGGTCCCGGCAGGCGTCCCGTCGCTTCTCCAGAGCTCGGAGCCGTGCACCGGGTCTGTCGCCCGGAAGAAGAGCGTCCCGTTCACGTTCACGAGGGCGGAGACCGATTCGAGATCCGCGAGCTGCGTGGTGCCGGCCTCGGTGCCGTCGCTCTTCCAGAGCCCGCAGCCGAGGTCCAGGCGGCACGTGAAGAAGAGCGTCCCGCCGACGTCGACGAGCTCGGAGGCGTAGTCGAGCGAGCCGGTGGCCCCGGGAGTGAGATCCTTCACCAGTTTCGTCCCCGCGCCGGTCCCGTCGCTCGTCCAGAGCTCCGCGCCGTGTATGCCGTCGTCCACGGCGAAGAAGAGCCGGCTGCCGACCTTTGTGGGCTTCGAGACGTGTGCGATGACCGAGGGATCCGTGCTGAACCGGCTGACGAAGACGGTCCCGCCGGCCGTTCCGTCCGTCTTCCAGAGCGATCCCCGCTCCTGGGCGGCCGTGCCGAAATAGAACGTCCCGTCGACATCGACGCCCGCGACGGGGACGAGGTCCAGGATCGCGTGCGTCCCCG
>CALBDV010000148.1 GCA_937927565.1 uncultured Holophagales bacterium | reverse complement strand
CTCGCGTGACGCTGGAGGATTACCAGGCCCAGCCGGAGTCCTTCGTGACGGCGGCCCCAGCCGCGACGGCGAAGCCCGCGGGCCGGAACGGTCTCGGCGCGATGCTGCCGTGGGCGGTTGCTGCTCTCGCCGTTGCCCTCGGGCTCGGCGGGGTCCTCCTCGCCCGCAGGAACGACCCCGCCCCGCTCGTGAAAGCGTCGATTCCCTCGCCGGAGGGGACGACGTTCAGCCTTTCCCCCGAGAGTCCAGGCCCTGTGGCCGTCTCGCCGGACGGGCGCCGCCTCGCATTCTCGGCGGTCGACGGGGACGGCAAGATCCGCCTCTTCGTCCGCAACCTCGACGCCGGAAACGCCCACGCGCTCTCCGGGACGGAGGGGGCCGGCTACCCGTTCTGGTCGCCCGACTCTCGCTGGCTCGGCTTCTTCGTGAGGACCGATCGCGTCCTCAGGAAGATCGACGTTTCGGGCGGCCCGCCCGTAACGCTCTGTCCCGCGACGAACGGCAAGGGCGGGACCTGGAACGCCGAAGGCGTCATCGTCTTCTCCCCCGACAGCTCCGGCCCCCTCCACCGAATCCCGGCCGCCGGCGGAACGCCGCATCCGCTGACGAAGGTCGACGGGGCGCAGCACAACTCTCACCGGCACCCCCGGTTCCTGCCCGACGGCAGAAGGTTCCTCTACTTCGCGCGCGGGCTGGCCCCGGACCGGAGCGCGATCCTTCTCGGCTCGCTCGACGACGGCGAAAGCCGCGAGCTGCTCCGCGCGTCGAGCCAGGCCGACTACGCCTCGGGGAAGCTCCTCTTCGTCCGGGAGAGCGTCCTCGTGGCCCAGCCGTTCGACGCCGCAAAGGGGACGCTCTCGGGGGAGGCCGTTCCGCTCGCCGAGGACGTCCTCGTCATTGGAGGCGCGGCCTCGGCCGTCTTCTCCTCCTCTGCGAACGGCGTCCTGGCCTTTCTGACCGGCAAGGCCGAGAACGAGACGACCCTCGAATGGCGGGACCGCACGGGGAAGACGACCGCTCCGCTGGGCGACGCCGGGGCCTATCGCTCCGCGACTCTCTCGCCGGACGGGAAGTTCGCGGTCGCTCAGCTCGCCGACCCGAGCCTCGGCACGAACGACCTTTGGATCTACGAGATCGGACGCGGGCTGAAGACCCGCTTTACGTTCGACCCGGCCGAGGACCTCCTGCCCGCGTGGGCCCCGGACAGCAGGACGGTCTACTTCGCCTCCAACCCGAAGGGGCGATACGACGTCTACAGGAAGGCGATCGAAGGGGCCGGCGAGGTCGAGCTCGTCTACTCGGGGGAGCCCGGCAGCCAGCCCGCGTCCGTCTCGCCGGACGGCCGGACCCTGCTCGTCAACCGGAGCGCAGATTCGACGAAGTCCGACATCTGGCTCCTGCCGCTCGAGCCGAAGGCCGAGCCGACAGTCTTCCGGAAGACCGAGTTCTCGGAGGTTGCCGGCTCCTTCTCCCCCGACGGGCGCTGGGTCGCCTACTTCTCCGACGAGTCGGGCGAGTGGGAGGTCTACGTGACGCCTTTTCCGGGGCCGGGCCGGCGCTGGCAGGTCTCCACCCGTTCCGGCGGCTATCCCCAGTGGCGGTCGGACGGCCGCGAGATCGTCTATGTCCAGGCGGACGGACAGCTCATGTCCGCGGAAGTCACGGCAGAAGGGGACTCGTTCCGGATCGGCACCGTGACTCCCCTCTTCCGCCTCTCCGTCCCCGCGGCGGGAGGCGCCCGCTTCTCCCTCGCAGCCGACGGCTCCCGCCTTCTCGTCGTCCCCTCGACCGCGCAGAAGGCGGGCGGGCTCCTCAGCCTCGTCGTTGGCTGGCCTTCGGAACTCGAAAGGAGGCGTTGAGGTCTGCCGCGGGAGCAGGGAACCCGGTCGTGCGCTCCGAACTCGCACCCTTCCCACCCGCGAGACGGATCGTTCGCCGCCGGCACGGGATCACGGCGATCGCACGCCGACCGGGTCCAGACGTCCCGATCTCCTGACGGCGCAGTCTCGCCTCTGACACCGGGTCCCTTAATACACGACATCGTGCCTGGCACGGGGTCGTGTATTTTCCGGAAACGCGCTTTCAGCCCTGGCGAAGGCCGTACAGATGGAAGGCGGCGAGGACGAGGGCGTGCCGGATGCACCCGTCGCGGACGAGGCGCGGGACGGCCTGCTCCGGGAACGACTCGACGCGGAGGTCCTCGGTGCCGTCGGGCGTCGGCTCACCGACCTTTCGGCACCCGCGCGCGAGGAACGTGAAACAGCGGTTCGCCTGGATGGCGGGGTTCGGGCTGACCCAGCCGAGCTCGGCCCAGTCGCCCGAGACGTAGCCCGTCTCCTCGCGCAGCTCGCGCTGCGCGGCTGCGAGAGGGGACGCGTCGTCGGGATCGACGCACCCACCCGGGATCTCGAGGGTCTCCCCTTCCGTACCGTGACGCCACTGGCGGACGAAGAGCATCTCCCCGGCTTCCGTCAGTGCAACCACGTTGACCCAGTCGGCTCCCTCGAGGACGAAGAACGCGTGCTCCGTCCCCTTCACGGGAGAGACGGAGACGTCCTTCCGGATCCGGAAGACACGAAAATCACCCAGGATCTCGCGTCTCACGAGAGGCCACGGGGGAACCGCGCCGCCCGGCGGCGCGGGCGGCGGGCGGTCCTTCACGGGGTCAGGCCACCGTCCCCGGCCCGAAGCCGGTGATGATGTAGGACCCGCTCTTGACGTCGCGCTTCAGCGTGATGACCTTGTGCTTCTGGGCCGACTCGAGGAGCTCGGAGAACGCGCGGAACCCGTAGTACGACTCGGAGAAGCTGGGGTTCTTGCGCTGCATGGTCTGCTTGACCATCGAGCCCCAGAGGACTTCCTTGTTCTCGCGCTTCAACGCCTGCATCGAGTCGATGAGGAGCGCGAAGACCTCGCGGTGCTTCTCCGACAGGCCGGCGAACGCCGGGACCTTCACCTGCTCGCGGACGAGGTCCTCGTAGTAGATGAACTCGTCGCAGTTCTCGATGAGGAGCTCGGAGGTCGAGCCCTTCACGCCGAAGCCGAGGACCGTCTTGTTGTTCTCCTTCAGCTTGGAGACGAGGGGCGAGAAGTCGGAGTCGCCGGAGCCGATCACGAAGGTCGTGATGTGGTCCTTGTTCGACGCCAGGTCCATCGCGTCGACGACCATCCGGATGTCGGCCGAGTTCTTCCCCGTCATCTTGTGCTGGGGGATGTCGATCAGCTCGAAGGCCGACTCGTGGAAGGCCCGCTTGTATTCCGCGTAGCGAGACCAGTCGGCGTAGGCCTTCTTGATGACGATCTTCCCCTTGTCGAGAAGACGGGAGATGAGGAGCTTGACGTCGAACTTCGGGTGACCGCTTTCGCGGAGGCCGATGATGACGTTGTCGATGTCGATGAAGAGTGCGAGTTTCTGGTCTTCCTGGCTCATGCTCACGGGGGGGGCGGCGGAGGCGACCGTCTCGACGATCGTCGTGTTGGATGGGGCGTATGCCTCGGTCTCGAAGAAGGAGACCTCGGAGGCAGGCGTCGCGGCGGCTTCCGCGGCGCCGTTGGCGGCGGCTCGTCCCGTCCGCCGGCGACGGCGCGGGGCACGTGGTTTTGGTGTGACTTCGTTCAAGCGTCTGATTTTACGCCACATGCGAGAATCGCACGAATGCAGACCGCACTCGATTCCGACGCCTGGGCCGTTCGACTACGGACGGGTGCCGTCGTCGCCGACCTGACGGGACGCGGCAGCCTCGCGGTGACGGGCCCCGACTCTGCCGAGCTGCTCCACGGTCTCGTGACGAACGACGTGAAGGCCCTGCGGCCCGGCTCGGGAGGACACGCCGCACTCCTCACACCGAAGGGGAAGATGCGCGCGGACCTGAACGTCCTCCGGTTGGCCGCAGACGAATTCCTCCTCGACTGCGAACCCGCCCTCGCCGTGCCTCTCCTCGCGATCCTGGCCGGCTACGTTCCCTTCAGCCGGTCGACGCTCGAGGACCGGACGGCGTCGACGGGACTCGTCCACCTGGAGGGTCCCGCTGCGCCGGACGTCCTTGCGGCGGCCGGAATCAGCGAACCCGGCGCTTCACCGTTCTCGCACCTGGTGACCGGGATCGGGGACGGCACCGTCCTCGTCGTCCGCGTTTCCCGCGCAGGAGAGCCCGGCTTCGACCTCCTCACGCGGCCGGACGCATCGCCCCGCCTGCTCGACCTACTCGCCAGGCACGGTGCCCAGCACGTGCCTCCCGAAGTCCTCGAAGCCGGCCGGATCGAGGCAGGAATCGCCCGCTGGGGCGCCGAGCTGGACGAGACGGTCCTCCCGAACGAAGCGTGGCTGGAACGGACGGCAATCTCGTACACGAAGGGGTGCTACCTCGGACAGGAGACCGTCGCCCGCCTGAAGACCTACGGCCACGTGAACCGGCACCTCGTCGCGCTGCTCCTCCCCTTCGGGAGTGGCGCGGCCCCCGGCGACGCGGTGCGGACGGGCGAAGAGACGGTCGGTCGGGTGACGAGCGCCGTCGATTCGACGCTCCGGGGCCACCGGGTTGCCCTCGCTTTCGTGAGGCGCGAGCACGAGGCGCCGGGAACGACTCTGGTCGTCGACTCGGTGTCGGGACCCGCCGAGTGCATCGTCGCCGCGGTTCCCCTTGGCCGCTGAGCCCGGAGCCCGCGGCACGGGCCTCGCCCCCTACGTCGCGCTCCTCTTCGTACAGATCTTCTTCGGGACGCTTCCCGTCCTCGGGAAGGTCGCGATGCGGGAGCTGACGCCCTTCACGCTCGCGGCCGTTCGCGGGGTCTTCGGTGCTCTCCTCCTCTCCCTCGCCGCCCGCGCCTTTTCCGGACCCGCCCCGCGCCAGACGCCCGGCGACCGGCTCGAGATCGCCTTCCTCGCCCTCTTCGGCATCGTCGCCAACCAGGTCCTCTTCATCTCCGGCCTCCACCGGACGACGGCGACTCACGCGACGCTCCTCGTCGCCACGGTCCCGATCTTCACCATCGTCGTCGGGCTGCTCATGCGCCGCGAGCGGCCGTCCGCGCGGCGCCTCCTCGGCGTACCGATCGCGTTCGGCGGGGTCGTCTTCCTCCTCGGCACGGCCGGCCTCTCGTTCGGGAGCACGACGCTGGTCGGCGACCTCCTCGTGACGCTGAACTCGGCGGCCTACGCGTTCTTCCTCGTCCGCGCACGGGACGTCCTCGCCCGCCGTTCCGCGCTCTCCTTCGTCGCCCAGGTGTTCCGTTACGGTGCGATACCGATCGTCGTCATCGCCCTTCCCGACCTCGTCCGCCTCCGCCCGGCGGACCTGTCGGGAGAGTCCCTCGCCGCCGCCGGCGGGGTCGTCCTCCTCGGCACGGTCGGCGCGTATGCCCTGAACGCCTGGGCCCTCGCCCGGACGGGCGCCTCGACGACGGCGTTCTTCATCTACATCCAGCCCCTCTTCGCCGGGGTGCTCGCCTATCTCGTCCTGGGTGAAACCCCTTCCCCCCGCCTCTTCGGCGCCGCGATCCTCATCTTCACCGGTGTCGCCTTCGCCATCTGGCCCTCCCGGGCTGACGGTGCGGCGGCCTGAGAGCGTCCGGCCCGCGTGAGATGTCGCTCTGTGCGGACACTTCGGAAGAGAGACAATGTGCACGTCCGGAACCGGTGCCCTCGCTCCCCGGTGAAGAGAGGTATTTCATGAGGCTCGTTCGACCCGTCTTCCTCCCTGTCGCGCTCTTCCTCCTCCTGGCCCTCCCGGCCTCCGCCGACGCCCGGACGGCACCGGCGCTCGAAGGCCCGCCCTCGTCGGCGATCGAGGGGACCATCACTTCTCTCAACATCCCGTTCGTCGACGGCGGACCGATCGTCACGCTCCTCGACGGCCTGGTGTCCTTCGACGCGACCGGCGCGACGGTCCGGTTCTCGAACGGAACCTCCGGAACGACGGTCGACCTCGAGATCGGACAGCGAATCGTCGCGTTCGTCGAGCCGGCGCCCACGATGCCGAAGGCCAGGAGCATCGTCGTCCTCGCGCAGAAGTTCGACGTGACCCTGACCGGCAGGGTCGATGCAGTCGACCCGGCCGCCCGAACCCTGACCGTCCTCGGCTTCGTGGCGAAGGTGACCGACCGGACCGTCTTCGGCGGCCCCAGGGACGGCGCCGGGCAGGCCGGTCTCGAGGACGTGCGGGCCGGAGAGCTCGTTCTCGTCGCCGCGATGGCCGACTCGGGGGCCCTCGTCGCGAACCGGGTCATGAAGCTGTCGCCGAGCCCTCTGCCGACCTCACGCGTACGCGGGCTCGTCGACTCGATCGGGACCGAATCCTGGGCGCTCGTCCTTCGGGACGGGACGAAGACCGTCGTGAAGGTGGACGCCGAGACGAAGGTCGTCGGGAACCCGAAGGTTCGCGACGAGGTCGACGTCCTCGTCCGTCAGCTGCCGGACGGCTCCCTCCTGGCGCTCCTCATCGCGAAGGCCCCGATCACTCCTCCCGTCGCGACGGAAGTCGCCTTCGAAGGGATCGTGGTTCGCATCGCGGCAGATGGCCCGCTGGGAACGGCGACCTGGCTCGTCGGCGAGACGAAGGTGCTCGTCTCGCCCGTCACGACCGTCCGAGGTGAGCCGGGAATCGGGGACAGGGTGCGGGTCGAAGGGTTCCGGGGCCGTGACGGTGTCGTCATGGCCTCGAGGATCGCGAAGCTCTGAGGCTCCCCCGACTCACCGAAAGACCTGCATCCCCCTGAGCTCGCGGATCCGGTCGCGCAGCTGCGCGGCCGTTTCGAACTCCAGCTCCCGCGCGGCTTCCTTCATCCTCTTCGTGAGCGAGGTGATCTCCTCCTCGATCGACCGGTCGTCGCGGAGGGCGTCCTTGCCCGCGCCGCGCAGGGCCGGGACGCTTCCGTAGTCGAGGTTCGACATCCGGAGGAGCGGCGAGTCGATCGCCTTGACGATCGACTCCGGGACGATCCCGTGCTCCAGGTTGTACGCCTCCTGGGTCGTGCGTCGCCGGGTCATCTCGTCCATCGCCCGTCGCATCGAGTCGGTGACCTTGTCGGCGTAGAAGACGACGAGGCCGTTGAGGTTTCGCGCCGCGCGCCCGGAGGTCTGGATGAGCGACGTCTCCGACCGCAGGAACCCCTCCTTGTCGGCGTCGAGGATGGCGACCAGCGAGACCTCGGGCAGGTCGAGCCCCTCGCGCAGGAGGTTGATGCCGACGAGGGCGTCGAAGACGCCCCGCCGCAGGTCTCCGATGATCTGGACCCGCTCCAGCGTCTCGACGTCGGAGTGGAGGTAGCGGGTCCGCACGCCGAGCTCGAGGAAGTAGTTCGTCAGGTCCTCGGCCATCCGCTTGGTCAGCGTCGAGACGAGCGTCCGCTCCCCCTTCGCCGCCCGCTCGCGGACGCGGCCGAGGAGATCGTCGACCTGCCCCTTCACGGGCTTCACCTCCACGCGGGGGTCGACGAGCCCCGTCGGGCGGATGACCTGCTCCACGACCTCGCCTCCCGCCTGCTCGAGCTCGTAGGGCGCCGGGGTGGCGGACACATAGAGCCTCTGCCCGACGCGCTCGAGCCACTCCTCGAACTTCAGCGGCCGGTTGTCCAGGGCCGAGGGGAGGCGGAAGCCGTACTCGACGAGCGTCTCCTTGCGGGAGCGGTCGCCGTGGTACATGGCACGCACCTGCGGGAGCGTCTGGTGGCTCTCGTCGATGATCGTCAGGTAGTCGGCCGGGAAGTAGTCGAGGAGGGTCGGCGGCGGCTCCCCGGGCGCGCGGCCCGAGAGGTGCCGGGAGTAGTTCTCGATGCCGGAGCAGTAGCCGATCTCCCGGATCATCTCGAGGTCGAAACGCGTCCTCTGCTCGAGCCGCTGCGCTTCGAGGAGCTTCTTCTGCGCCGTCAGCTCCTCCACCCTCACGACGAGCTCGGCCTCGATCGACCCGAGCGCCCGCTCGCGGACCTCCTGGGGGGTGACGTAGTGCGACTTCGGGTAGAGGGCGAACTCTCCCAGCGCCTCGAGGACCCTCCCGGTCAGGAGGTCGACGCGGGAGACCTTCTCGATCTCGTCGCCGAAGAACTCGACGCGGATTCCGGTGTCCTCGTACGACGGGTGGATCTCGAGGACGTCGCCCCTCACGCGGAACGTCCCGCGGTCGAGGTCGAGGTGCGACCGCTCGTACTGCGCCTCGACGAGGCGCTTGAGGTACCACGTCAGGCCGTAGCGCGCCCCGGCCTTCAGCTCGATCGACATCTTCCCGAACGACTCGGGGCTCCCGAGGCCGTAGATGCACGAGACCGAGGCGACGATGATGACGTCGCGCCGCTCGAAGAGCGCGGCCGTGGCCGCGATGCGGAGCTTGTCGATCTCCTCGTTGATCTGCGTTTCCTTCTCGATGAAGGTATCCGACTGCGGAACGTACGCCTCGGGCTGGTAGTAGTCGTAGTACGAGACGAAGTACTCGACCCGGTTCTTCGGGAAGAACCGCTTGAACTCCTGGTAGAGCTGGGCGGCGAGCGTCTTGTTGTGCGAGAGGACGAGCGCGGGCCGGTCGAGCGCCTCGACGACCTTGGCCATCGTGAACGTCTTTCCCGACCCGGTGACGCCGAGGAGGACCTGGTGCTGCTTCTCCTCGCGGAAACCGCGGACGAGCGCCTCGATCGCCGCAGGCTGGTCTCCCTGCGGCGTCAGGTCGGAGATGACCTCGAACCGGCTCACGTCTTCGGCATCGCGCGCAGCGCCTCGGTGATGGCCTGGAGCTCCTCCGCGTTCACGCGGCTGTCCTGCAGCGACTCGACGATCTTCTTCTGGACCGAGTGAATCCCCTCCGGGTTCGCTTTCCCCGCCTTCGCCGCGGCGACGAACGCGGCGTACTCCCTGCGAAATGCGTCCCGGTCCGCGGCCGGCACCTCAGGAGCGATGGCGGAGACGACCTGCGCCTCCGTCGCCCCGAGGAGGGACTCCATCAGCTGGGGCGCCCGGCGAAGGAACAGGACCATCCCGGCGATGGCGACGAGCGAGAGGACCGCGCAGCCGACGAGGCCCCACTTCATGCAGCCGCGCGACTCGGGATCCTTCGTCCCGAGAGGCCCGAGGGAACCGTCTCCGGGGACGATCGGGGGCGGTACCGCGCTGCTCATGATCTCTCCTCCCGGGGCCGCCCGCCGCTCGGGACGGAACCCGACCGCGTGTGAGAATACCTCCGTGATCGGCCGCCGCGCCGCCGCGATCCTCGTCCTCCTCCTCCCGGTCCTCCTCGCGGCGGGGCTCGGGATCGGCGCGGGCTGGGCGGCCTCCCAGATCATCCGCGTCCCGAAAGTGGAGCAGCTGGCGTCCTACCGCCCCGACATCGTCACGGAGATCCGCGGCTCCGACGGCACGATCGTCGCCCGGTTCGCGATCGAGCGCCGGTTCCTCGTCACGCGGGTGCAGATTCCCGACGTCCTCGTGAAGGCGGTCCTCGCGGCCGAGGACGCCCGTTTCTACGATCACGGCGGCGTCGACATCATCCGGATCGGCGGGGCCGCGCTGCGCGACCTCGCCACGCGCAGCCTCGAGCAGGGCGCTTCGACGATCACTCAGCAGCTCGCCAAGCTCGTCTTCCTGACTCCCGAGAAATCGTTCGCCCGGAAGATCAACGAGGTCTTCCTCACGGTCGAGATCGAGAAGCGGTACTCGAAGGACCAGATCCTGACCATGTACCTCAACCAGGTCTATCTGGGCCACGGCAACTACGGCGTGGAGGCGGCGTCGAAGTGGTTCTTCAACCGGCCTGCAAAGGACCTCACCCTCCCCCAGGCTGCGCTCCTTGCGGGCCTCATCCAGCGTCCCGAGGCCTACTCACCCATCCGGAACCCGTCGGCCGCCAAGGCGCGCCGCGACCTGGTCCTGCGACGAATGCTGGAGGAGAGATACATCGATGGCCCGAGCGCTGCGGCCGCGCGCGAGGCACCGCTGGCCCTCTCCCGCTCCGCCCGCGAAGCGACGATCGGCCCCTACTTCTGCGAGGAGGTCCGCCAGTACCTCGAGAAGACCTACGGGGACCGGGGGCTGTACCGTCAGGGGCTCCGCGTCGATTCGACGCTCGACCCGCGCCTCCAGACGTGGGCCGAGGAGGAGCTCCGGCGGGGCCTCCGGAGGCAGGAACGACGCTTCGGCTTTCGAAAGCCCCGAAACCTCGTCGACGACGGGATCGACCCCGAGAAGTACCACGACCCGGAGTGGGAGGAGGCGGTCGCGCAGGGTGTGGAGCAGAGCGCTCAGCGCGCCGTCGTCCTGTCCGCTTCGAAGACCGGGGCCGAGCTGCGCGTGAAGGACCGCCGGATCGCCCTGCCCGCGAAGGCGTTCCGCTTCACACGTGCCGAGAGCCCGGCGAAGGCCGTGCGCCGCGGGGACCTGGTCCTCCTCGAACGGCTCGTGGACGAGGGCGGCAAGGAGGAGACGATCGTCTCGCAGGAGCCGGCCGTGGAGGGTGCCGTCGTCGTCCTCGAGAACGGCACGGGCGCCGTCCGCGCCCTCGTGGGCGGGTACGATTTCTCCCGCTCGAAGTTCAACCGGGCCGTCCAGGCGCTCCGCCAGGTGGGGTCCGCATTCAAACCCATCGTGTACATGACCGCCATCGAGGCGGGCTTCACGCCGGCCGACACCGTCCTCGACTCGCCCATCTCGATCACGATCGACCCCCGCCAGGCTCCATGGCAGCCGCAGAACTACACCCGGAAGTACGGCGGAATCCTGACGTACCAGCACGCCCTCGAGAACTCGATCAACGTTCCCGCGGTCCGCGTCGACCTCCTCGTGGGGACCCGGAAGGTGATCGAGACGGCCCGGCGCCTCGGCATCCGCCAGAATCTCCTCGCCTACCCGTCGCTCGCGCTCGGATCGTTCGAGGTGACCCCGATGGAGATGACGACCGCCTACTCGGTCTTCGCCAACCAGGGGCTTCTCTACCCTCCCAGGCTCGTCGAGAGGATCCGTGACGCCGAAGGGGTCCTCCTCGAGGAGAACGTGCCCGACCCGACGGAGGCGGCGGCGCCGGCGCAGTCCTACGTGATGCTGAAGATGCTCGAAGGTGTGACCGAGAGGGGTACCGCGGCTCGGGCGAAAGCTCTCGGCCTGCGCATCGCCGGGAAGACCGGGACGACGAACGACCACACGGACGCATGGTTCATCGGCGTCACGCCCAGGCACACGATCGGTGTGTGGGTCGGGCACGACGCCAAGAAGAGCCTCGGGGCGAAATCGACCGGCGGCGATACCGCCCTGCCGATCTGGATGGGGATCGTGGCGCGGATGAAGGAGGCCGGACTCGTGAAGCCGGCCGACGACTTCGACGTTCCGCAGGGGGTCGTCTTCGTTCCGTTCGACCTTGCGACCGGCTACCGAGCGACCCCGTCCTGCTCGAAGGTCGTCCTCGGCGCGTTCTCGAACGGGACGCAGCCGACCGAGCTCTGCGGCGACCGGCCGCATGCCGTGTCGACGCTTCCCCAGTACCTGCAGAAGGCGGTCTACGCGCCCAAGCGAGGAGAGCCGAGCGGGGCCGACGTGAAGCTCGACGACACGCCGCCACCCGCGAACGGGACCCGTCCACCACCAAGGCCGGGAGCTTCCGCCGGTAGCGGTCCTCCAGGCTGACGACCGCCTCGCGACGAAGGCCCCCGAAAGCACGAAAGCCCCGCCGAAGCGGGGCTTTCGAAGATCGGCCGTAGCCGAAGGACGTTACGCCGCGACGACCTCTACCTTGAGGGCCGCGATCACCTCGCGGTGAAGGCGGACGTGAACCGTGTGCGTTCCGAGCCGCTTGATCGGCTCCTCGAGGTCGATTCTCCGGCGATCGACGGTGATCCCCTTGGCCGCCAGCGCTGCGGCCAGCTCGGACGCCGTCACGGAGCCGTAGATCGCGTCGTGGTCTCCCGCCTTCTTGCGGACGGTGACGGTCAGACCCTCGAACGCCTTCGCGACGGTCGCAGCCTGGTCCTTCTCCTTCGCCTGGGAGACGTCGTAGCGCTTCTTCTCCTGTTCCAGACGCTTCACGTTCCCCGGCGTGGCGAGGTAGGCGAGCTCCTTGGGAAGGAGGAAGTTGCGGGCGTACCCGGCGGCCACCGAGACGACCTCGCCCCGGTTGCCTAGGCCACGCACCTCGTCGGTCAGAATCACTTTCACGTCGGACATGTTCCGTTTACTCCCTTCTTCCCGAGCCGCCGTCGCTCTCTTCTCCGCCTTCCCTCCGGGAAAACCTCCCCCGGAAGTCGAGGAACTCATCCAAGAGCCCTCCGATCGCCACGAGGACCGGTATCGGCATCTGGACGGCGAGAACGTACACCGGTGCTCGGATCAGGAGGCCGACACGCCCCCTGTCGAGCAGAGCGCGGATTATCGCCATCCCTCGGAGGAAAAACAAGGTGCCGAGCGGGATCAGGATCACGACGGCCGCCCGCGCCGCCAATCCGTCGGCGAGGGCGGCGAGGGCTCCCGCCGGAATGAACGCGGCCGCGGCCGCGAGAGGCGTCCTGAAAGTCGCGAAAGACCCCGGTTCCAGCGGCGCCTCCTCGAGGCCCGCACGGCGCCCGAACGCATAGACGAGGAGCGCGGCGTGGATCGCGCACGCGGCGAGGACGAGCCCGGGAAGCTGCCACGCGACGAGGTCGCGCATCCGATCGAAGGCCGCCCCTGTCGCGGCGAGGGTCTCTTCGGTCCATCCGTTGTTGCGGTAGAACTCCAGCAGCTCGGGCCGCAGGGCATCGAGCTTCAGTGCGAGGAACGCCCCTGGATCGACACCTTCCACGAGCGCCACCGCCAGGATCGCGCCGAGGGCTCCCACGCCCGAAAGAGCCGCGGAAAGCCAGACGAGCTCCTCGCGCCGCCGGCCCGGCGTCGCCCCGGCAACGAGACCGAGTGCCGGCAGGGCGACGAAAGAGAGAGCGCAGGTGGCGGCGAGGATCGCCCCGGTCCCGCCCCCGAGAAGGCCGAAAACCGTCGCGAACGGGAGGACCGACGCGGCCAGGGGAAAGGCCGCCGCCGGGCTCTTCATCTCCCGACAAGCTCGTGCCAGCCGGGCCGCGGCGGCCGGCAGAAGGTACGGGGCCAGCGGAGGGAGGACCGCCGCAAGGGCGGCAGAAAGCCCTGCCAGCGGCGGGGCCAGAAACGGCAAGCCCCTCCGGCGCGGAGCCGGAGGGGCGGGGCCGGACGAGGATCCGTCAGTCGGCGACGTAGGGCAGGAACGCCAGGTAGCGCGCGCGCTTGATCGCGGTGGCGAGCTTGCGCTGGTAGAAGGCCGAGGTTCCGCTGATGCGACGAGGGAGGATCTTGGCCCGCTCGGGGACGAAGCTCTGGAGGAGCTTGACGTCCTTGAAATCGATGTAGCCGATCTTCTCGACGGTGAACTTGCAGACGCGCTTCCTGCGGACGAAGAACTTCTTCTTCGCGGGGCGGCGGGCGGGACCGGACGGAGCAGCCATTGTTCTTCCTCTCCTCGATCAGCTCTCGGGCTGGGCCGGCGCTTCGGCAGCGGCCTCGGGGGCCGGTGCGATTTCAGGGGCCGGGACGGGCGCCGTCGCCGCGGCGGAGTCGGGGGCGGGGGCGATCTCGGGAGCCGGAACGGCTTCGGCGACCTCGGCGGGCGGAGCGGCCGGGACTGCCGGCGGGGCCGTCATGGCCTCGGGCGAGGCCGGAATGGCCCGCGACGGGCGCGCCTTCACCTTGCGGGCGATCTTCTGCCCGTGCCGAAGCTCCTCGTCGATCCGGACGGTGAGGTAGCGAAGAACGTTCTCCGAGAGCTTCATCTTCCGCTGCAGCTCGGTGACGGCCTTCGAATCGGCCCGGAAGAGGAAGTTGTGGTAGGTCGCCTCGGTCTTCTTCCTGATCTGGTAGGCGAGGCGGCGGCGGCCGATCGACTCGTCCTTCTCGAGGACGGCACCCAGGTCGGTCAGGAGCTTGCGGAACTCCTCGACGACCTCGGCGGTTCCCTGCTCGTCCTTCTCGGGGACGATCAGGAAGACCAGGTCATAGAGACGCTTCGGGGTTTCGGTCACGAGTCCTCCTTACGGATCGCGGGGCAAGCCCGCGAGGCGCGGCCTGTCGGCCGAGCCAAGGGTTTGATTCAGCCCGCCGGAACGATCTCCGAAGGGCGGTTGAAGCGGTTCATGGCGATGTCGATCCCCTCGGTGACGAAGGTCTCGATCGCCTCGCAGGCGGTCCCGAGGACGGGCCCGAGGGCGGCCCGCTCAGGCTTGGAAAAGCGGTCCAGGACGTAGTCGGCGAGCTCCTCGCCGGGACGGAAACGCTCGCCGGCGACGCCGATCCGGAGCCGCGGGAAATCGTCGGCGCCGAGGCAGTCGATGACGCTCTGGAGCCCCTTCTGTCCTCCCGACGAGCCCGACGGGCGGATCCGCAGACGGCCGACAGGCAGGGCCACGTCGTCGGAGACGACGAGCATCCGCTCCCGCGGGATGGCGTGCTTCACGAGCAGCCCTTTTACCGACTCACCCGAGAGGTTCATATACGTCTGAGGCTTGGCGACGAGGACCGGTGTTTCGCCGATCCGGATGCGCCCCGTCAACGCCCGGCAATCGAGCCGGTCGACGCGCGTCGGTCGGGCCGGATCGGCGGAGAGGCGCCGGACGAGCGCGTCCAGCACCTCGAAGCCGACGTTGTGGCGCGTCCCGACGTAGCGGTCGCCCGGATTGCCGAGCCCCACGACGAGGGCGACCTCGGACAAGCCTACTTCTTCCCCTTCTTCTCGGCGGCCTTCGGAGCGGCGGCCGCAGGAGCGGCGGCCTTCGCAGCGCCAGCCTTCGGCGCGGCGCCCTTGGCCCCTTCCTCTTCCTTCTTGCCCTTCTTTGCGACCTCGGGCTCGGCCGTTGCAGCGGCAGCCTCGGCGCCTTCCACCACCTCGGCGCGCGGCATGACGACGTGCGCCAGGACCCGGTCCGTGTCGCCGAGGACGCGGAGCTTGTCCCCCAGGTTCAAGTCGGCTACACGGAGGACCTCTCCGGCTCCGAGGCCGGAGACGTCGACAGGGATCGACGCGGGGATGTCGGCCGGGAGGCACTCGATCTCGAGCTCGCGGGTGACGACGTCGAGAGTTCCGCCGAGCTTGACCCCGGCAGCGATCCCGACGGCCTCCACCGAGACCTTCATCTTCATCTTCCGGTCGAGGAGGATTCGAAGGAAGTCGACGTGGATGAGCTCCCGCTGGAGCGGGCTGAGGGTGACGTCGCGGACCATGACGTGCCGCTTGTCTTCCGTCCCCTTGAGCTGGAGGAGGAACACGACGTTCTGGTGGATCCCCTTGCGGAAGAGGCCGAGAAGCGCCTTCCGGGGAACGCTGAGCGGCATCGACTCCATGCCGGCCCCCCCGCCGTAGAGAACGGCCGGGATGAGGTCCTTCTCGCGCAGCCGGTTGCAGGCGTTCTTGCCCGTCTCGCTGCGGCGCTCGGCTTCGATGATGACGTCTTCCTGGAGCATCTTCGGATTCCTTTCTATGGGCGGACGGTCCGGCGGTGCCCGGGCGTCCGGTCCGACGCGGAGCCGCAGATTCTACACGAGCGGCCCGAATCGCCGGTTCGCGAGGTCCGGGGGGTCGGCAAGGCAGCGAACAGCGCCCCCCGGCGAGCGCGAGCGTCCTCTCCGCCGCGGAGGGGGCTCGGGGGCACCCGGGCGGTACCCGGGTGCCCCCGGAACAACTTCAGACGAAGAGCGACGAGACCGACGTCCCCTCGTGAATCCTGTGAATCGCCTCGCCCAGGAGCGAACCGATCGACAGGGGCGTGAGGACCGGGCAACGCGCCACCTTCTCGTCGATCGGGAGCGAGTTCGAGCAGAAGACCCGCTCGATGGAGCTGGCGTTCAGGCGGTCGATGGCGGGGCCCGAGAGGACGGCGTGAACGCAGCCCGAGAAGACCCGCTCGGCCCCGGCATCCTTCAGCGCGGCCACGGTGTTGATGAGGGTCCCGGCGGTGTCGATGATGTCGTCGACGATCAGGACGTTCTGCCCTCTCACGTCGCCGATCACGTTCATGATCTCGACCTCGTTCTTCGCCTTCCGCCTCTTGTCGACGATGGCGAGGGAGACCCCGAGCCGCTTGGCGAAGGCGCGGGCTCTCTCGACACCACCGGCGTCGGGGGAGACGACCGTGAGCGGGTCGAGCTTGGCGTCGCGGATGGCGTCGAGGAGGACGGCCGAGGCGAAGAGGTGGTCGACCGGGATGTCGAAGTAGCCCTGGATCTGGGCCGCGTGGAGGTCCACGGCGAGGACGCGATCTGCCCCTGCGGACGTGAGGAGGTCGGCCACGAGCTTGGCGGTGATGGGGACGCGGGGCTTGTCCTTCCGGTCCTGCCGGGCGTAGCCGTAGTACGGGAGGACGGCCGTCACGCGCGACGCCGAGGACCGCTTGAACGCGTCGAGCATGATCAGGAGCTCCATCAGGTTCGCGTTCACCGGCGGGCAGGTCGGCTGGACGACGAAGACGTCGGCCCCGCGGACGTTCTCCTCGATCTGGCAGTAGTTCTCGCCGTCCGAGAAGTTGTAGAGCGTCACCCGCCCGGCCTCCTGCCCCAGCGCCCGGCAGATCTCACCGGTCAGGGACGGGTGGGCCCGGCCACCGAAGACCTTCAGCTCTCCGTACGGAACCCTCAGCGTCATGGCTCTCTCATCCTGGCTGGGGAGGGAGGATTCGAACCTCCGATAGGCGGTTCCAAAGACCGCTGACTTACCACTTGTCGACTCCCCAGCACGGGGCGGGATATTACTCTGCCCGCCGCGGTGCGCTCCGGGAGCGGCTTTCCTCGCGTGTCAGCGTCGATACGACGCGAACCGCGGAGCCGGCGGGAAGCCCGTCGAGACGGCGCGAGGCCTCGGCCGCCTTCGCGAGGTCGGGAAAGAGCCCGAAGACGGTAGAGCCGCTGCCGGAGAGCCGCGCCCGGGTCGCTCCGGCCCTTTCCAGAGCTTCTCGCACCTCGCGAAGCGCCGGGAAGAGCGCCTCCGCCGCCGGCTCGAGATCGTTGCGGTCCGGGTCGCCGCTCGCGTCGAGGGCCCCGACGCCGCTCCCGTCCCAGGCCGGAGCTTCGAGCCGGCGGAAGACCTCCGGCGTCGAGACGGGAAACGGCGGCATCACGAGGACGACGCCCTGGGGCGGAAGGTCGTCGAGCTGAGCGATCCGCTCCCCCCGTCCAAGGCCCCGGGCCGTCCCTCCGTGGAGGAAGAAGGGAACGTCGGAGCCGAGCTCGCCGGCAACCCGCGAAAGCAGCTCGAGAGGCAGGTCGAGCTCCCACAGGGCCGAGAGCCCGATGAGGGTGACTGCAGCGTCAGAGCTGCCACCCCCGAGGCCGCCGCCGGACGGAATCCTCTTCTCGAGCGTGATGGCGGCCCGCGCCCGGAGACCGGCGGCCTCGGCCAGCGCTCGCGCCGCACGCAGGACGAGGTTCTCCGCCCCGGACGGGATCGACGGGTCGTCCACGTCCAGCGTCAGGAGGTCGCTCTCCTCGAACGTGAGCCGGTCGGTCAGACCTACGGCCTGGAAGACGGTGTCGAGCTCGTGAAAGCCGTCGGACCTCTTTCCGAGGACGACGAGCGACCGGTTCACCTTCGCAAACGCCTCGGCGACGAGCCTCATCCCTTCGGAACCTCCTCTCCTTCCGGCCACCCCCCGTAGCTCTCGAGCGTCAGGAGCGCCCTCCCCTGCGGCGACCTCAGCTCGATACGCCTCGGCACCCCGGTGCCGGGCGAGAGCTCGACTCTCACACCTCCCGGCAGGAGGAGCCCCGTGACGCCGCCCGGGTTCGAAACGAGAACGGCGCGCCCGTCGCCGGACGGCAGATTGAGCTCTATTCGTCCGGCCCGCATGACGGCGCCTTCTCCAGAAGGGAGCTCTTCGGGGATCCCGAGCAGGACGGCGAGGAGGTCCGCGGCTGCGAGCCGCCCCGGAAAGAGCTCGCCCACTTCGCCCCCCGACCTGCGGACCGTGCCGGACCGCGGGGATCCGGCGAGGGGGACGGATACACGCCAGGAGAGCTGCTCCCCATCCCAGAAAAGGGCGAGGTAACCCCTGACCGTGAACCCCGCCTTCGAAGAGACCTCTCCCCGGAAGAGCGCCTTGAACCGGCGCGGCCCCCAGGCCTCGTCGCGCGCCGCGATGGCGGTCGAGAGGGCGCTCACGGTGAGGGCAGGGTCCGCCGGGACCGCGGCCGGCCCCACGGTCCGGCACGCCACCGCGGTCAGGAGCGCGACCGCGGCGACCGCGGCCGGAAACCTCACGGGACCTTTGCGGCGGCGGCGGTCCTTTCGAGCTTCGCGCGGATCGCCGTTCCGCCGTCCTCCGGGTCGAGCGCCAGCGCTCGCGTCCAGCGTTCGCGCGCCTTCGCGAGGTCTCCGCGCTTCTCTTCCAGGTCCCCGAGGTGGTCCTCGATCGTCGGGTCGTCCGGTGAAAGCCTCTTCGCCGTCAGGAGGTGCCTCTCGGCCTCCTCGAAGTTGCCCATCCGGAAGCAGATCCAGCCGAGGGAGTCGAGGTACGCGGCGTTCGACGGTTCGAGAGCGACGGCCCGCGTCACGAGGTCGAGGGCCCGCTCGAGGTTCTCGTTCCGGTCGGCGAACATGTAGCCGAGGTAGTTGAGCGCCGCGCCGTGGTCGGGCCTCAGCTCGATCAGCCTCTCGAAGGCCGCGATCGACTCGGGGATCATCTTCTCCCGCTCGAGAGATGCGGCCTTGCGGAAGAGAAGGTCCGGGTCATCCGGGAACTGCACGAGACCGGCCGACGCCGAGTCGGCCGCGCGTCCGTACTTGTCGAGGCGCTGCCAGACGTCGGCTGTGGCGAGGACGCCCGGCCGGCCTTCTTTCGCCAGCGCGACGAGAATCTCCTCGCCTTCCGCCCGCTCCTTCTCCTTCGCCGAGCGAAGGAGGAACTCGGCGAGCAGCGACCGCACGGCCAGCTCCTTCGGAGCCTTCGAGTACGCCTCACGGCTCACGCGGAGCCCCTCGGCAGGCTCCTTCGCGTCGCGCGCGACCTGCACCAGGAGGTTCAGGGCCTGCAGGTTGACGGAGCCGTCACCCTCGAAGAGGTGGGGCGTCACGGCGGCCCGCGCCTTCGCCCAGTCCTTCTTGAGGAGGGCGACGTATCCGAGCTGCCCGTCCACGGACGCGATGCCGGCCGCCGGCGCCTTCTGCCCGACGAGGGTCGTTCTCAGGTCGTTCAGGACGGTTTCCGCCTCGTCCAGCCGGCGGGCCTCCAGGAAATTCAGCGCACGCCGGAAGGCGACGTCGGCGTCGTCGGGCTCGAGCCCCTGGAGCTTCTTCAGGAGCTCGTCGGCACGCGACGTCTCGAGCCGCTCGGAGAGCAGAGAGGAGTAGTGCCGGAGGGCGTCCCGGTTGTCGGGATCGGCCTTGAGGACCTCCACGAACAGCTTCTCCGCTTCGTCGAGGCGGCGGGCACGCAGGAGCGCGAACCCGTACTGAACCTTGAGGCCGAGGTTCCCAGGCTGGTCCTCCACGAGCTCCGCCAGGAGAGGGAGCGCCTTGTCGAACTTCCTCGTCATCTGGTAGACGCGCAGGAGGCCGAGTGTTGCTCCGCGGTTCTCTTCGTCCAGCCGGAGGACTCCGAGGTAGACCTCCTCGGCCTCCTCCGGTTTTCCGCTCCTCTCGAGGGCCTCGCCATAGAGGAGGGGGAGGATCGGACCGCGGGGACGATCCTGGACGCGTGCCAGGACGGCCGCCGCCTCCTGGGGGCGCTCGAGCTTCAGGTAGGCCTGCCCGAGCGCGAGGGCGCCCGACGGTTCCGCCGGCTGGAGGTTGCAGGCCCTCTCGAGCGTAGGAAGTGCGGCCTCGATCCCCTCCTTGTCCCGAGCCTTGGAGAGGAGGATCTGCCCGAGGACCCTATGGGCGGCCGCGTTGTCGGGAACGAGCTCTACAGCCTTTCGTGCCTGCTGCTCGGCCTCCGGGAGAATGCCGAAGTCCCTGAGCGCCTCGGCGTACTCCCGCCTGAGGTGCCCGTCCTCCGGGTCGAGCTCCACGGCGCGCCGGAACTCCTTGAGCGCCTCCTGGAACTCGCCGTCGGCAGCGAAGAGCCGGGCCCGGAGGAACCGCTCGACCGCGTCCCGGCGCGCGGACTCGACCGGGCTGAGCGCCTCGGACCGGACCGGCGGGACGGCGCCGAGCGGCGCGGCGAAGGTCGCGAGGGCGAGAACGACGAAGGCGGGACGAAATCTCATGCCAGACCGGAGGGTAGCAAGTTCGGGGCCAGTAAGGGAAAGGTCAGCCGTTCGAAGTCGTCCGGCTAGAAAATCGCCGGCTCTTGCCAGGTGTCGAAGACATCCCGCATGACGTCCGAGATCTCCCCGACCGTCGCGTAGGCCTTGACCGCCTCGACGAGGGGAGGCATGACGTTCGCGCCGTTCCGGCACGCCTCCCGGAGGGCGTGGAGCGTCGACAGGACCGCCTTGCCGTCCCGCGTCCGGCGGACCTCGTTCAGGTTCGCGATCTGCTCCGACGCCGTCTGCTCCGAGATCTCCAGCGTCCGGACGTGGTCCTCCGGGACTTCCTCGGTGAAGGCGTTGACGCCGACCATCACCTTGTCGCCCGCGTCGAGCGCCCGCTGGAACCGGTAGGCGGCGTCCATGATCTCCCTCTGGGGAAAGCCCTCTTCGATCGCCTCGACCATCCCGCCGTAGGCGTCGATCCGCCGGAAGTAGTCGAACGCTCCCTCCTCCATCCGGTTCGTCGCTTCTTCGACGAAGTACGAACCGCCGAGCGGGTCGATCGTGTGGGCGACGCCCGTCTCGTGCATGAGGATCTGCTGCGTCCTCACCGCGACCTTCGCGGCGAACTCGGTCGGGAGGGCGAGCGTCTCGTCGAGGGCGTTCGTGTGGAGCGACTGCGTCCCGCCGAGGATGGCGGCGAGCGCCTGGACGGCGACACGCGCCACGTTGTTGTAGGGCTGCTGCGCGGTGAGGGAGACGCCGGCCGTCTGCGTGTGGAAGCGGAGCTTCCACGACTCCGGGTTCTTCGCGCCGTACCGGTCGCGCATCACCTTCGCCCAGACCCGCCGCGCCGCGCGGAACTTCGCGATCTCTTCGAAAAAGTCGTTGTGCGCGTTGAAGAAGAACGACAGGCGCGGCGCGAACTCGTCGACGGAGAGGCCGGCGTCGACGCCGTACTTCACGTACTCCATCCCGTCGCGGAGCGTGAAGGCGAGCTCCTGCAACGCCGTCGATCCCGCCTCGCGGATGTGGTAGCCGGAGATGGAGACGGTGTTCCACTTCGGGACGTGCCGGGCGCAGAAGGAGAACTGGTCCGTCACGAGCCTCATCGAAGGGCGCGGCGGAAAGATGAACTCCTTCTGCGCGATGTATTCCTTGAGGATGTCGTTCTGGAGCGTCCCGCCGACCTTCGACCAGGGAGTCCCCTGCTTCTCCGCCACCGCGAGGTACATCGCGAGGGCGATCGGCGCCGTGGAGTTGATCGTCATCGACGTCGTCACCGCACCGAGGTCGATCCCCTCGAAGAGGGCCTCGAAGTCGCGGAGGGTATCGATGGCGACGCCGCACTTGCCCACCTCTCCGGCCGACATCTCGTGGTCGGAGTCGTAGCCGTAGAGCGTCGGGAGGTGGAAGGCGGTCGAGAGGCCCGTCTGCCCGTGCGAGAGGAGGACCTTGAAGCGCTCGTTCGTCTGCCGGGCCGACCCGAAGCCGGCGAACTGCCGGATCGTCCAGGCCCTGCCCCGATACATCGTCGGCTGGACGCCGCGCGTGTAGGGGAACTCACCCGGGAAGCCGAGGTCCCTCTCGTAGTCGAGGCCCACGACGTCGTCGGGGGTCGCGAGCGGGCTCACCTCGGCCGAGGAGACCGTCGTGAAATCCCGCTTCCAGGCCGGGCGCTTCCCGAACGAATCCGCGACCTTCCGGCGCCACTCGTCCTTCGCCCGGGCAATCCTCTCCAGTTCGGCGGTCAGCGGCGCGGCGGTCGTCTCCGTGCTCATGCGGTCACCTCGGCGGGCTCTTCTCGGGCGGCTGGGGCCGCCCGGAAAAACCTTTGACTTTACCAGCTGGCGCACCGAGTGGCCGTCCCGGGGGACCGGGCCTCCCCCGCCGCCGTCAGCGGCGCGTGCTGCCAGGGACGAGGGCGACCGCGATCCTCGCCGCGACGGCGGCGTTCGAGACGACGAGCGCCCGGTTCGCGGCCAGGGTCCGCCCGCCCGTCTCCTCTGCGAGGCGCGCGAGGAGATAGGGAGTCACCGCCTTCCCGGTCACTCCGGCCGCCTGCGCCGCCGCGAGGCTCCGTTCGATCGCCTCGTCGACGTCCTCCTTCGCGAGCGCCGCCTCCATCGGGACCGGGTTCGCGACGAGAACGCCGCCCGCGGCGGGCCACGACCAGTGCGCGAGGACGACCCGGGCGACCTCGCGGGCGTCATCGCAGCAGACCTCGAGCGGGAGCCCCGAGCCGCGGATCCAGAACGCGGGGAACTCCGAGGTGCCGAACCCGAGGACCGGAACGCCGAGCGTCTCCAGCGCCTCGAGCGTCTTCGGGAGGTCGAGAACCGCCTTGGCACCCGAAGCGACGACGGCGACGCGCGTGCGCGAGAGCTCGAGGAGGTCGGCCGAGACGTCGAACGTCTGCGCGACCCCTCGATGCACTCCGCCGATGCCTCCTGTCGCAAAGACGCGGATTCCGGCGGCCGAAGCGATCGCCATCGTCGCCGCGACCGTCGTCGCGCCGCTCTCGCGCCGCGCGGCGAGGAGCCCCAGGTCCCGCGTCGTCGCCTTCCTCACCGACCGCCCGGCGCGCGCGAGGGATTCCACCTCGGCGGGAGAGAACCCGGCGCGAGGCACGCCGTCGACGACGGAGACGAGGGCCGGGACGGCGCCCTCCCGCCGCACGGCCTCTTCCGCCGCCCGGTGGGTTTCGAGGTTTGCGGGGAACGGAAGACCGTGGCAGAGGATCGTCGACTCGAGCGCCACGACGGGGTGTCCCCCGCAGAGAGCGCGCTCCACCTCGGCCGATCGCAGCACCTCGGCGTTTTCCCTCGCGGGCTTCGTTCCCGGCTGAGTTTCCGATGCTCCGTTCACGTCCTGCTCCTGCCGGGAGTCTGATCCCGACGGCGTCTTCCCGGGGCGCCTGGTCCGGAGGCTACACTTCGCCCGCGTGAAGGACGTGCCGCTTCCCCGATTCGTTCCCGACCCCGGCCGGCCGGTCTACGGGGAGACCCCCCGCCCCGAATGGCTGAAGGTGCGCCTCGTCGACAACGACGACACCCGGGCGATCCTCGACCTCGTGAAGAAGAAGCACCTCAACACCGTCTGCCAGGAGGCGCAGTGCCCCAACATCTTCGAGTGCTGGGGACGGGAGCGGACCGCGACGTTCATGCTCATGGGCGACGTCTGCACCCGGCGCTGCGGGTTCTGCGCGGTCACGCAGGGGACGGGCCGCCCTCTCGATCCGGATGAGCCCCGGCACGTCGCCGAGGCCGTCCGGGAGCTCGGCGTGCGGCACGCCGTCATCACGTCCGTCAACCGCGACGAGCTTCCGGACGGAGGCGCAGCGCACTTCGCCACGACGATTCGCGCCGTCCGCGAGCTGAATCCCGGCGTGACGGTGGAAGTCCTGATCCCCGATTTCCTGGGAAACGAGCCCGCGCTCCGGACCGTCCTCTCCGCAGCTCCCGAGGTCCTGAACCACAACACCGAGACGGTGCCCCGTCTCTACCGGCGGGTGCGCCCCGACGCCGTGTACGAGCGCTCTCTCGAGCTTCTCGCCCGCGCCGCCGCCTGGCGGGACGAGCGCGCCCCCGGGATGCGCGTGAAGAGCGGAATCATGGTGGGCCTCGGGGAGACGCTCGACGAGGTCCTCGCGACGATGAACGACATCCGGGACGCGGGGACCGACGCTCTCACCATCGGGCAGTACCTCCAGCCGCACGCCAGAAGGCTGCCCGTGGAGCGATGGTGGACCCCGGAAGAGTTCGCGACGATCCGCGACGCAGGTCGGGCGATGGGTTTCGCCGTCGTGGAGTCGGGCCCCCTCGTCCGCTCGAGCTACCACGCCCGGACGGCGCTCGGCGACGCGAAGCGAGGCGGCGAAACCGCCGCCTCGCTCTGAAAAGGGACGGTGCTATTCCCCGTCGTTCCCGATCGCTTCGACCGGGCAGGAGTCCATCGCCTCCTGGCACTGCGCCTCTTCCTCGGGCGTCTCGGCCGCCTTGATGACGTAGGAATAGCCCTTCTCTTCCTCGCGGCCGAAGTTGTTCGGGGCGGTCACCCGGCAGACGTCGCAGTCTATGCACTGCGAATCGACGTAGAACTTGCCGGGAGCGTTCTCACTGTAGCGGTCGTCCTTGTTCGCCATAGCCGAAAAGATAGCATGAGGAACACGCTTCGGATCACCTCTCTCTCGATCGTCCTCGCCACGGGAGCCCTCGGCTCGTGCACGACCGACTCCGACTCCGGCGCGCGTCTCTGGCGGACGAGGTGCGCGGCCTGCCACGGCGCAGACGGCGCCGGCAGGACCCGCTTCGCCGAGGGACGTCCGTTCGCCGACCTGACCGACGGCCGCTGGAAGCACGGCTCCGACCGGGCTTCGCTTCGCCGGCTCGTTGCCGACGGCGACCCGGCCAGCACGATGCCTCCCTTCGCCGACCGCCTGGCACCGGAGGAGATCGACGCCGTCGTCGAGCACGCCCTGAAACTCGCAGCCGCCGGTTCCGTGGGAGCGGAGCCGTGAGGCGCGTCCTCCCGCTCTTCCCTCTCGACGCGGTCCTCCTCCCGCAGACGCACCTCCCGTTCCACGTATTCGAGCCCCGCTACCGCACGATGCTCGCCGACGCCCTGGCGGGCGAGAGGCTCATCGGACTCCACACCCTCGATCCGGACGTCCCGCCGCTGCCGGACGGCCGGCCGGCGCTCCTCCCATTCGGCTGCGCCGGGGAGATCGTCGAGCACGAGCCCCTCGCCGACGGCCGTTCGAACATCGTCCTTCGCGGCGCCTTCCGCTACAGGCTCAGGGAGGAAAGGGAGGGCCGGGTCTACCGGCTCGGCGAGGTCGACGAGGCGCCGATCCGGCCCCTCCCTCAGGGCCGGGGAGGGGGGCCGGGGCGACGCGACCTCAGGAAGCTCCTCGCCCTCGCCGTCGCGCGCCTCGCCGTGTCGGTCGGACGGACGGAGGCGCGTCACCTTCCCGGAACCCTCTCGGACGAGGGGCTCGTCAACGAGGCCGCGAGCCGTCTCGGCCTCGGCTCGGAAGACCGCTACACCCTCCTCGCCATGGATGCCCTCGGAGACCGCTACGCCTGGGTCCTCGACCACGTCCGCAACCTGCAGATGCGCGTCGACCTCCTGGCTCCGTTCCGGCGGGGAGAGGTCGACGCCCGCTGGAACTGACCGGCGCCGGGCGACAGGTCGACCCCGGCCCGGCGTTCGGCGCGCCTCTACGTCGCGCTCTCGCGCGAGGCAGAGATGGCGCGGTTGTGGGCCCAGCTCTTGATCGCCTTGATCTGCTCGTCCATCGTCTTCGAGAGCGCCACGGTGTTCGTGATGAGCCTCGCCACGTCGTCCTCCGAGAGGACCCGCTTCTCGTTGAACGCGTCGATCGCGGCGGACTGGACGACAGACTCGATCTCGGCCCCGTTGAAGCCCTTCGTCGCCTTCGCGAGGAAGACGACGTCGAACCGCGCCACGTCGGCGTTCTGCTTCTTCAGGTGGACGGTGAAGATCGCCTTGCGCTCGGTCTCGTTCGGCAGGTCGAGGAAGAAGACCTGGTCGAAGCGGCCCTTCCGGATGAACTCCGCCGGCAGGAGGTGTATCCGGTTCGCCGTCGCGGCCACGAAGACGAGCGCCTCCTTCTCCTGCATCCAGGTGAGGAACGTCGAGAAGATCCGGCCGAGCGCCGGGTCGCCCCCCCCCGCCTCGCGGCCACCCGTGATCGCCATCTCGATCTCGTCGATCCAGAGAACCGCCGGCGCGAGCCCCTCGACGGTCTTCAGGGCCTTGTGAAAGCTCGCCTCCGGATTCGCCGTCCCGAATACGATGTTCATGTCGAGCCGGAAGAGCGGGAGATTCCAGAGGGCCGGGATCGCCTTCACCGAGAGCGACTTTCCGCAGCCCGACATCCCCATCATGAGAAGTCCCTTCGGAACGGGCAGCCCCGCCTCGACCGCCTCCCTCGTGAAGAGGGTCTGTCGCTTCCGGAGCCACTCCTTGAGGTTCTCGAGCCCGCCGATGTCGTCGAGCGAGAAGCGGGGGGGGACGTACTCGAGCACCCCCGCCTTCCGGGAGGACTGCTCCTTCTCGGCCAGGAGCTCGTCGAACGTGGACTCGTCGAACCGCGGGGTCCGGGCGAAGACCTTCGCGAAGACGTGCTCCAGCTCGTCGAGCGTCTGTCCCCGGAGGATCGTGACCACCCGGTCGGCGTCGACGGGCGTGAGCCCCCCTTCGCCGAGGTACCGCTTCCCGAGGATGGTCACCGCGTTCCGGACCTCCGCCTCGTCCGGCAGGTCGTAGTCGACGACGAAGACCTCCTTGTTCAGGTCCTCCGGCAGGAGGAGCCGCGGCGAGACCATCACCACGAACTTCCCCTTCCCCTTCAGCTGCCGGTAGGCGTCCCTCAGCTTCCGGACGACGTCGGGCCGCTCCGCCAGCAGGGAGGGAAGGTCCTTCATCAGGAAGAAGCCGGGTCCGGCCGCCTGCAGGACGACGTCCAGGGCCCGCAGGGGGTCCCTCGTGTCGGCCGGGGCGTCCGGAAGCCCGGTCCAGCCGTCGACGCACGTCCAGGCCGCAAACGGCACGGGCTTTTCGTAGAACTTCTGCGCGAGAACGGACATTGCCCGCTCGACGCGGCCCTCTTCCCACGACTGGACGTAGAGGAGGGGGTAGGCGCCGAGGAGGGCGCGTCGGATCCTCTCGGCACCGCGGACGGGAACAGTGGCGCTCATGAAGCGATTCTAGACGTTAGACTCCCGCATCATGGCCAGCTCAGAGCACCTCGAGGTGCTGAAGTCCGCCGACTGGAACCTCTGGCGAGCCGGGCACCCCGGAATCACGCCGGACCTCACCGACATCTCCCTCGTCGAGCTCGACCTCTCGGGACGGGACCTCTCCGGCGCCGACCTCTCGCGCTCGAAGCTCGACGGCTCGAAACTCGACGGCACGAGCCTCGCGCGCGCGCACCTTCAGGGGACTTCCCTGCGCGGCACGAGCCTCCTGCGTGCGGACCTGTCCGACACCGACCTCGAGTACCAGACGCTCGACAAGGTGCAGCTCGTCGGGGCGTCGCTCAAGGGGGTGAACCTCAAGAACGCGTCCGTCCGCGAGGCGAACCTCACCGCTTGCGATCTGTCGGGGGCGAAGCTCGAGGGGACGACGTTCACGGGCACGGTCTTTTCCTTCGGCCGGCTCGTCGCGGCGAACTTCCGGGGCGTCAGCATCGACGGCTGCGTCTTCGAGGAGTGCGACCTCTCGCAGGCCATCTTCGACGGCGTCACCTACCAGCGCGGCAGGTTCGACAAGTCGACCCTGACCCTGTCGTTCTTCCGGGATTCGAAGCTCGCGGGAACCAGCTTCAACGGAGTGAAGGGGCAACGCATCACCTTCCGCGGTGCCATTCTCACCGGGGGCAGCTTCTGCGGGGCCGACCTGACCTCCTCGGACTTCGAGAGGGTCGTAGCCCAGGCCGCCGACTTCTCGGACGCCAATCTCAAGAAGGCCTGCTTCAAGGGAGCCGATCTGAGGCGTTCGAATTTCCTCGGAGCCGTCCTCGAGGAGACGGACCTCACCCAGGCGAACCTCGAGAAGCTCGACCTCAGAACGCCGAAGCTCAAGTTCCCGAACTTCACCGGGGCGAGGCTGACCGACGCCGTCGGCATCGGCGCGAGCCTGCGCGGAGGGAACTACACCGAGGCGGATCTGTCGCGCGCCGACCTGACCGAGGCGAACCTCGAAGGAGCCGTCTTCCAGCGCGCCCGTCTCAATGGCGCGACCCTTCGACGGGCGAACCTGAAACGGGCCCGCATGGGCGGCGTCATGGCACCGGCTGCCGACTTCTCCGGGACGAACCTCGTCGGGGCCGAGTGCCAGGAAGCCGACTTTTCCGGAGCCGACTTCCGCTTCTCGAACCTCGTCGGGGCGGTTCTCGAGGGCTCGCTCTTCAAGGGGGCGAACGTCAGTCACGCCGACTTCTCCGAGGCCAAGCTCGGCGGGAGCAGCTTCGTCGGGGCGAAGGGCGAGGGGGCGAAGTTCACCGGCCAGCTCGGCCTGAGGCTCGTCCTGGCGGCCGGCTCGCTCCTGAGCTCGTCGAAGAAGAAGGTCGACAGGGTCGAGGACCGCAAGGAGCTCGAGAGAAAGGCGCGCGTGGCGCAGCTCGAGAAGCAGGCCGCGGAACGAGACCGTTCCGTCGCGAACCGCCCGGCCCGTTCCGGCGAGGACTCCGAGCCGCCGGGAAAGAAGCCCTAGCGTTTCCGGGCGTCCGGCCCGCCGTCGGCCGCAGCCTCCGGCGCGAGCGCCGCAGGGCCGGACTTCAGGCGGCTCGCCAGGGAGAGGATGTCGGTCCAGACACCCGCGTCGACGACGAGCGTGTCGCCTCGTCCGGAAACCTGTACGGCGACGAGCTTCTCGGTCTCGAGCTCCCGCGAAGCGTAGAACTCGGCCCGCATCGGCTCCTTCGCCCTTTCGAGAAGGACCTCGACCGTCCCCACCGGGACCGGCTTCTTTCGCCGGGTCGTCGCCAGTCCGATCGCAGCCAGCTCCTTCGTCGGCACGAACCGGCGCACCTCGGTCCGTGAGAGCCGGTCGAGGAGGTCGTCCGCCACCCGGCCCTCGATCTCGCGACCGGCCGACCGCCACTTCCCGTCGAGCTTCTCCGCCCCGGCCCGAAGCGCTCCGCTCTCCAGGACGACACGTGTCACGAGCCAGGAATCGAGCGGAAGGAGCCTGCTCTCGCGGAAGGCCGAAAGCTCCTTGCCGAGGCTCTCCTGCGCGCGGTCGTCGACGACCATGACGACGCCGTCGCGGCTCGCGAAGAGCTTCCCTGCGGCATCCGCCCTCGCAGCCCCGAACGCGAGCCGGGAGAGGACCTCGCTCCCCTTCTCGAGGACGACCTCGGCTCCGGGCGGCGCCAGGCCGATCCGCGGCAGGTCTGCCGGTCCCACGGCAGGGAACTCGGTGGCGCGGACCCCGGCGAGATCCGCGAGGAGCTGGTCGACGAACGTCCCCGACGCCAGGTCGCTCACCGGCTGCTCGAGCCGCCAGCCCCTGCTCGCGTCACGGACCGCGACGACCCGGTTCGGGCCACGGGCGACGGTGACGCGCGTGATGTCGGCCGTGGAGACGTCGACGAGACTCCTCGACCGGTACTCGTCGTAGGGCTTCGTCAGCTGGGCAACGGGGGCGAACTTCACCGACCCGAGCCGCCCGCCCTCGGCGACGGCCGTCGCGTCGGCACCCGGAATCGCCTCGCCGAAGAGAACGGTCCGGGAGGAGCCGTCCTTCATCTTCAGGGTTGCCTTCGCCTTCGGCGCGTCGAGGCCGAACTCCTTCGGATCGAACTTCGACCGCGCCTCGCCGAGGAGATCGAGCCGCGCCAGGTCCGACACGAGCCCGTCCGCCGTCGTCGCGTCGGCAGCGCCCCCCTTCGGGCCCTCGAGAACCCACCGCCCGTCCTTCCGGGAGAGTGCCACGGGCTGCTGGTCCGGGCGTTCGATCGAGAGGCTCGCGACCTCCTTCGCGTCGAGATCGAAGAGACGCTTGCTCGACTTCGCCTTCTCCTCCGACGTCGGTTGGTGGCGCTCCCAGAAAACCACGAACGCGAGCAGGGCGAGGAAGACGCCGGTCAGGATCAGGAGCTTCCGAGTCGACATGGCGCGTCCCTCAGCGGCGCCTCTTGAGCCAGACCACGATTCCGAGCCCGATGGCACACGCGGGGAGGATCAGGAGGACGAAGAGGGTGATTCGAGCGATGTCACCGCGCGACAGGACGACCGCGACCTGGTCGGTCGACTTCGGCGGAATCGAGACGAGGGACTCCCGGTCGAGCAGCCAGTTCACGGACGACGTCAGGAGGTAGAGGTTCGCGGCATTGGCGATGCCCCCCGTCGACGCGAAGTCGGCGTCGCCCACGACGACGAGACGGGCCTTCATGGTTGTCCCGGCCTCGACCCCGGTCTCGGCTGCCACTGCGAGCGGCACCGGCCCGGCCAGGTCCTGGCCGTCCTTCTCGACCTTCGTCTCGAGGTCCGCGAGGTTCGTCTCGCCCCATCCGTCCGCAGAGGTCTCGATGAGGACGGTCGCCGTGACGCCCGCCGGGAGCGCGTCGACCAGACCGACGGACCGGATGACCGGGAAAACGACCGGGAGCCCCTCGAGGAGCTTCGTGACGGTGTGGCTGCGGAAGCTCCGGGCGACGACGGTCTCCGGCCCCATGAGGGGCAGGGCGTTCTTCGGATCGACGACGATGTCGTCGCCGAGACGGACGCCGAACGCTTCGAGAACCGCACCGAGCCCGAGGTCGACCATCCGGTTCCCGCTCCCCGGGGCGAACTCCGGGTCGAGGAGAAGGAGCGCCCTCCCCCCGTCCGCGAGATACGCCTTCAGGGCATCGGTCTCGGGAAAGGTGAAGCCGGTCCGGGGGCCTGCAACGACGACGAGATCCGTCTTCTCCGGCACCTTCTGGTCCACGAGGCTGTCCCATTCCTCGACCGTGCAGTTGTCCTGCTTCAGGGCCTCGACGACCCGCTCGAGCCCCTCGCGGGAGCGTCCTTCGATCGGGCGCTCGCCGTGCCCCTTCGTGAAGACGACCCTCGGGCTCTTCTCCTGCGTCACGGTCAGGATGGCCGCCGTGAACTCCTGCTCTCCCTTGAACGCCTTGAGGGCGGGCGCACCCCCCATCTGGGCGCGCTGGAAATCGAACTCGGCGAGCTGCTCGAGAGAGACGGACTTCTTCTTGTCCCCGGCGCGAAAGACGACGGAGAGCTGCATGACTCCCGTCTCCTTCAGGAAGGCCTGCGCCCGGGCGGGGTTCCTCTCGGGGTTGAGGGTCTCGACCTCGAGGAGCGGCGTGGCCGCCTGGTAGCGCCGGAGCAGCTCCTGCGTCTCGGCGTAGAGCGGCGACCCCTCGGTCATGAAGACCGTCACCGCGACGGGCTGCCGGAGCGCCTTCAGGACCTGCGTCGATTTCTCCGACAGCGTGTAGAGACCGGAGCTCGTCCAGTCGAACCTCCGGTAGTGGCGTGCCCCGATCCAGTTGACGAGGCCCAGTATTCCGACGCCGAGAAGAACGGCGACGGCGAGGTTGACGCGGGAAACCGTCTTTCCGTCGCTCATCATTTCCCCTTGTTTCCGTGCAGGACCCTGGCGGACAGGAGAAGGAAGAAGACGACGGAGGAGAGGACGTAGACGATGCGGCGCGTGTCGACGATGCCGCGGGCAAAGTCGTCCATGTGCTCGATCAGGTTCAGGTAGGAGAGCGCTTCCTTCAGGTTAGGGTCCGTTACGAGCTCGCGGAAGATCCCCGCCAGGAATATGGCGAGGATCATCACGAAGCTGACGATCGCCGCGATGATCTGGTTCTTCGTCAGGGACGAGGCGAAGGTCCCCGCGGCGATGAAGAGCGCGCCGAAGAGGGCGATGCCGAGGTAGCCCGAGGCGATCGGCCCGAAGTCGATCCTTCCGTAGCGCGAGAGCGCGACCGGGTAGAGGACCGTCGGAAGCCACAGGAAGACGAAGAAGGTGAACCCCCCGAGGAACTTGCCGGTCACGACGGTTCCTTCGCCCACGGGAGCCGTCAGGAGCGCCTCGATGGAGCCCGACTTGCGCTCCTCGGCGATCAGGCGCATCGCGACGATCGACGAGACGAGCATCATGAAGATCCAGTAGAAGACGTTCTTGAAGAAGAGGGCCATCAGCTCCTGCCGCGACGTCTCCGGGCTGTTGAGCGACAGGAGGATCGCGTAGAAGACGTAGCCGTTGATGAAGAGGAACGCCGTCAGGACGACGTAGGCGAGGGGCGAGAAGAAGTAGGCGAGGAACTCGCGCTTGAGGATGGCCAGGAGCGCCTTCACGACCGGGCCTCCCCACGGGGCTCGCTCTCCTCGACGGCGGCGGGCAGGTCGTCCGGCTTGTCGGCCCCTACGGCATCCCGCGCCGCGAGAAGCCGGACGAAGACGTCCTCGAGGGTCGCCTGCCGGGACGAGAGCTCGAGCACCGTCCAGCCGCGGGCGACGCACTCGCGGAAGACGTTCTCGCGCAGGTCGGAGCCCCGGTCGGCTTCCAGGAGAACCCGTGTCTCGCCCCCCACACCCATGCGCGAGGCGTGGACGACGCCGGGGAGCTGGCGGAGGATACCGTCGGCTTCGGGGATCTCCCCCTTGAGGCCGACGGCCAGGCCCGGCGCCTGGGTCAGCTGCTGGCGCAGGGTCTCCGGAGTACCCGTGGCGACGATTTTCCCGCGGTCGATGATGACGACCCGGTCGCAGACGAGCTCGACCTCCGGGAGGATGTGGGTCGAGAGGAGGATCGTGTGGTCCTTCCTCAGGTCGCGGATCAGCTCTCGGACCTTCACGATCTGCCGCGGGTCGAGGCCGACCGTCGGCTCGTCCAGGACGAGGACCTGTGGCCCGTGCACGAGGGCCGCGGCGAGCCCGACGCGCTGCCGGTAGCCCTTGGAGAGGTTTCCGATCGGCTTCTGCGCCACGTCGTCGACGAAGCAGGTGGCGAGGGCGTCGTCGACGCGGCTCTTCGTCGCCTTCCGCGGGACGCCGCAGAGCTCGGCCCGGAACTTCACGTACTCCCTCACCCGCATCTCGGGGTAGAGGGCGAGAGTCTCCGGGAGATAGCCGATGCGGGCCCGTGCCTCCCTGGGCCTGGCGGCGGCGTCGATCCCGTCGACGGTCACCTTTCCCGAACCCGGCTCGAGGAACCCGGTGATCATCCGCATCGTCGTCGTCTTCCCGGCCCCGTTCGGACCGAGGAAGCCCAGGATCTCCCCGCTCTCGACCCGGAACGACACGTCGTCGACGGCCACCGTTCCGTAGAACGACTTGCGGAGCGCTTCAACCTCAAGCATCGTCGTGCAGTCCCTCCGCGGACGGGCAGAGCGCGGCGCAGCTGACGCGCCGCCTTCTGCCGAAAAAGCCCCTGAAATATAGCAGAGGAAACCTCAGTGCCCTCCCCCCTCAGCATCCGTTCGAAGGCCTTCCTCGGCGTCGTCCTCTGCGTCGGCGTCTGGGGCGTGAACTACCCGGCGACGAAGATCGCCTACCAGGAGCTCTCCCCGCTCGCCTACACCGGCTGGCGGTTCCTCATCGCCGCCGCCCTGATCCTCGGGTGGGCCGTGCGCAACGGCGCACCGGTCCTGCCGCCTCGAGGTCTGCGGCGGTACGGCCTCCTCCTCGCCCTGACGGGCATCGGCGTCTATCAGCCGATCTTCGCCATCGGCGTCGAGAGGACGAGCGGCTTCGCGGCCGCGCTCCTCAACTCGACATCGCCGCTCCTGGCGCTCCTGATCGTCGCCGCGCTCGGGTACGAACGAATTCCGCGCCTCGCCGTCGCCGGGACGGCGGTGGCGTGGTGCGGGGTCGCGGGATTCCTCGTAACCGCCCACGGTTCGGTCGACCTCGGAGGGCTTTCCGGGAACCTCCTCTGCCTCGCGTCCGCGACGTTCTGGGCGATCTACAGCGTCTCCTCCTCGCGCCTTTCGGGCCGGATCCCGCACGCCACGGCGCTCGCAACGACCTTCGCCTTCGGCACCCCGGTGCTCCTCGCCTATTGCGCGCCGTCGATGGCAAGGCAGAACTACGCCGACGTCTCGACGCTCACCTGGGTCATCCTCGTCCTTTCGGCGGTCTTCCCGCTCTACGCCTCCTTCCGTCTCTGGGCGCACGCGCTCGCCGTCCTCGGCGTCGCCGCCACCACCCGGGTCGGCGTCCTCGTCCCGGTCGTCGCGGGGGTCTCTTCCGCCCTCTGGACGGGGGAGCGCTTCTCGGGCGCGAAGCTCGCCTCGGCCGCGGTTGTCCTAGGGGGGCTCGCGCTGGCGCGGCTGGGAGCCTCCCGGAACCCGGGCCCGGGAGCTTCCGGCTAACCGCGACGGCGGGAGGATCGCTTCGGTTTCGGCTTCGGCGTCGGCTTCTTCGCAGGCCCTGGCGTCGCCTTCAATGCCGGTTTCGGCGTCGGGGAAGGGCCCTTCGCCGCTGCGGGACCGGGCTCGGACCTGCTCGGCCACGGCCCGGCGATCTCCGGCCAGGGTCCTGCGATCTCCCGCGCCGTGGCGTCGGCGCCCGGAGCGACGGCGATGATCCGGACCGCCGTATGCCCCGAATCGGGCGGTGCCGGCGTGACCGCGGGCGCGGGGCCCGGCGCGTCTCCCTCCGGGGCCCCCGTCCCACCGAAGAAGGCGAGGAGCCCTTCCGCCAGCGCCTCGGCGGACTGCTGACGGAACGCCCGCGTGAGGGTGAGCTCCCGATCCTCGTCGTTCGAGAGGTTCGAGAGCTCGAAGAGGACGCGGTTCGGAATCTTGTTGTAGCGCAGGACCGCGGGAACCCACTCGCGACCCGACCGGATGACGTGTGTCCTCACCGGCCGGAACTGGTGGACGGGTAGATTCCGGCGTCGGAATGCTCCGATCAGCTTCTCGGCGAGCGACGTCGACGCCCCTTCCGCCAGGACGCGCTCCTTCTTCGTGAACGAGACGACCGGCTCGTCGCGGACCTCGCGGAACGTCCGGTAGAACGGTGTGGCGCGGCCGTAGCTCGAGCGGAGGAACCTCTCGCCCGGAACGTACGCCATGGCGCCCCGGACCGACGGGTGGAGGGAGTCGGCGTGGAGGGAGATGAAGACCGTTCTCTCCGGCGGGATCGGCTTCCCCCCGGGGCCGGGGCGCCTGAGGATGGCGTTCGCGAGGTACCAGCGGAGGTTCACACCCGCCGTCGGGTTCGTCAGCGTGTAGGGAGGGTCCGTCAGCAGGATTCGGGCCTTTCGGTCCGGGAGCCGGTCGCGATCCGGAATCTCCCAGCCGATTCCCGGCTCGCGCGTCATCATGACGACCTCGGCGCGCGTCGTCCCGAGGAGGACGTTCCGCAGGCGCGAGGCGACGTCGTAGACGTAGGTCGACTCCCAGACGCCGTGGTGGAGGGTCCCGGTGTCGCGGCCGCCGTGCCCCGCGTCGATCACGACGCGGACTCCGGCCAGACCCCGGGCCTTCGCGGGATTGGCGAAGAGGGCCGCCTCGGCCCGCTCCCTTTCCCGCGCCGCGGTCTTGGGGTCGTCCGGCGGGAGGTACTCCTCGGAGAGGAGCTCGAGCGGGATCTTCACCGGGAACCCGACGGGAATCCCGTGGACGTCGTCGATGCCCGACCGCAGGGCGATGTCCAGCGCGAGCTGGATGACGTCCTCGGCGTGAAGGCGCCCGGTGAACCTCACGACGACGGCGGAATAGAGCGCCTCCTTCCGCTTCAGGCGGTAGACGGCGTACTTCCCTTTCGCGTCGGATCCGTACTCGAGACGCGGCGGTTCCTCGTCGGGAATCGGCTCGGCGTCCCGGAACGGCGCGAGGAGGTACTCGACGGGCACTTTCACGAGTGTCCCGCGCGTGACGAACGGGCCGGTCAGTCCGTTCAGCTCCGCGAGCCGGACCGCGAGGCGCTCGTCACCCGTGAACCAGGATGCGATCGACGCGAGCGGCTCGGTTCCGACGGCGGCGTGGAGCCAGCCGATCGTCGCGCGCGCATCCGACGGGAAGAGGGCGCGCACGGCGGCGAGCCGCGTCTCGTCCGAGAGGCCCGGGTACGGCAGCAGGATCGTCCGCGTCCGGGACGGGGGCGTCGCGAGGGCGAGGAGCCTCGAGGCAGCCGCCTCGTCGCGGGAGACGCGCCGCGCGAAATCGGCCACGGACTCGCCCTCGAGGGGACGCACCTCGACGACGATCGCGCCGTCGTCGAGGATCGCCGAGAAGTCCTCGGAGACGTCGACCCTCCTCGGCGGCTCCTGCGCGGCGAGAAACGAAGGCAGCAGCAGCAGGACCGAAAGGAGGAGACCGAGGGGGGGCCTCGTCAACGGATTGCGCCCGGCGGACGGCCCCACTCACCCGCCGCCCGCTCGACCTCGCGGCCCAGCGCGAGGAGCAGCGGCTCGGAGCCCGCCGGGCCGGCGAGCTGCATCCCGATCGGGAGCCGGTCCCGCGAGAGCCCGGCCGGGACCGAGAGTGCCGGGAGCCCCGCGAGGCTCGCCGGCACGGTGAAGACGTCGGCGAGGTACATCGCGAGCGGGTCCGCGCCCTTCTCCCCGATCCGGAACGCCGGCTGGGGCGCCGTGGGGCAGAGGATCGCGTCGCAGGAGCGGAAGGCCTCCGCGAAGTCGATCGCGAGCAGGGCCCGGACGCGCTGCGCGCGCTCGTACCACGCCTCGCGATAGCCGGACGAGAGCGCGAACGTCCCGAGCAGGATCCGCCGCTTCACCTCCGGCCCGAACCCGGCGGTGCGCGTCGCGCGGTAGAGGCCCGACAGGCCGTCCCCTTCCCGCCGCGCGCCGTACCGGACGCCGTCGTAGCGGGCGAGGTTGGAGGAGGCCTCCGCGGTCGCGAGGATGTAGTACGCCGCCACGGCCAGCGAGACGCGCGGAACCGAGACGCGGACGAGCGTCGCCCCCGCCGATTCGAGGAGCCGTGCCGTCGTCTCGAGCGCGGCGCCGACGTCGGAGTCGAGCCCGCCCTCGGGCGCCTCGGCCTCGGCGAGAAGACCGATCCGGGCCCCGGCCGCTCCGGCCTCGAGGCGCTCGAGGAGCTCGGGCGGAGCGGACCGCAGCGAGGTGGCGTCCCGGGGATCGGGGCCCGACATCGCGGCGAGGGCCAGGGCGGCGTCGCGGACGTTTCTCGCGAGCGGCCCCGCCTGGTCGAGCGACGAGGCGTAGGCGAGGAGGCCGTACCGCGGGACCCGCCCGTACGTAGGCTTGACGCCCACCAGGGAGCAGAAGGAAGCCGGCTGGCGGACCGAGCCTCCCGTGTCCGTCCCGATCGCGAGCGGGACCGCGAGCGCCGCCACGGCGGCGGCCGACCCGCCCGACGAGCCGCCGGGAACGCACGAGGGGTCCCAGGGATTGCGGACCGGCCCGAACGCCGAATTCTCGTTCGAGGATCCCATCCCGAACTCGTCGCAGCTCGTCTTCCCGACGACGACGCATCCGGCCGCCCTCAGCCGTGCGACGCACGTCGCGTCGTCCGCCGCGACGAAGCCGGCGAGGATCCGCGAGCCCGCCGTCGACGGCAGGCCTGCCACGTTCACGTTGTCCTTCACGGCAAGCGGCACGCCCGCGAGAGGCATCGCCTCCCCCGAGGCGACGCGCCGGTCGACCTCGTCCGCCGCCGCGAGAGCGGCCGCCGGGGCAACGTGAAGGAACGACCCGTGAAGGGCCCGGCTCTTTGCCACGCGCCCGAGCGACACCTCCGCCACCTGGCGTGCGGTGACCTTCCGGAAGGAAACGGCCGCGGCCAGCTCGTGTGCCGGCCCGTCGAGCAGGAGGTCGAGATCCGAAGTCACCCGTTCCTCGATACGACGCGGGGGACGACGAAGTGCCCGTGTGAGGCCTCCGGTGCGTTCGCGGTGACGAAGGGGCGCTCTCCGGGCTCGCCCGCCGGCAGGTCTGCCCTCAGAGGTGTCGGGGGAGGTGCCGGAAGGGGTGGGAGGAGGTCGTCCGGCACCCGCCGAAGAGTCTCGAAATGGTCGACGACCCGGGTCAGCTCTTCGGCGAGCCGGGTGTCCTCCCCGTCGACGAGATCGAGCGCGGCGAGCCGTGCCACGCTGCGAACGAGCTCGCTGTCGATCTTCACACCGTCGAGTATAGCCAGCGGCTTGACGGCCCACGCGGCGCTCCCCTACCGTCGTTCCCTGCCGTGATCGCTCTTCCCGATGCTCGCCTGGCGCTGAGGCGCCTTTCCCGCCGACGCCCCGTACGGCTCGCTCGGAAAGCCTCCGCCACTGCGGGCGTTCCTTTCCTCCTCGTCGGGGGGGCGGTGCGCGACGCCCTTCTCGGCCTTCCGGCGGGTGACGTGGACCTCGCGGTTCCCCGCGACGGGGCGGTGTCCTTCGCGAACGCTCTCGCCCGCCTCGGTGGCTCGCGCGCGCTGGCGATCGGGCAGGCGCCGCGACGGATCCTCCACGTCCCGCTCGGTGCCTCTTCCGTCGACGTCTGGGAGACCGATGGCGACCCCGCAGACGACCTTCTCCGGCGCGATTTCACGGTCAACGCGCTCGGCCTCGCCTTTCCCGGGGGGCGCCTCGTCGTTCCCGACGGCGCGCTCCGCGACCTGGTCGCCCGCCGCCTGAGGCTCCCCCGGGCCGGGGTCCTTCTCGAGGACCCGCTCCGCGTCGTCCGCGCCGCCCGCTTCCTCGCACGCCTCCCCGGCTTTCGCCTCGACCCGGCGACGCTTCCCGAGCTGCGCCGTGCGGCCCGGCGCCTGGGGAACGTCGCGCCGGAACGCCGCCTTTCGGAGCTCGACGCGATCCTCGCCACGGGCCCGGGCCCTGCCGCCCTCGCCCTTGACCGGCTCGAGTCGTGGGGAGCGCTCGAAGCGCTCCTGCCGGGCATCCCGCAGTCCGTGCGACGCCGAGGCATCCGCCTCGTCGGCGCGGCCGGTGCGGGCACGTCCGCTCCCCTTCTGCGCACGTTCCTTCTCTCACCCGCCGGCCCGGCTCCCGCCGCCGCCGCGCTCGAAACGCTCCGCGCGAGCCGACGCGACCGGCGGCTCGCGGAGACGCTCATCGGCCTTCCCCGGCCACCGCGCGCACCCGGCCGGCGCGACGCGGTTCTCCTCCTGCGGCGATCGGCACCGTTCTCCCGGGAGGCCGTCGCCTTCCTCGCCGTGGCGCGAGGTGCAGCCGGACGGGCCATCGCTCTCGAGGCCGAACGCCTTCTCGCCGTGCGCGGGGCCCTCCCTCGATTCCTGCGGCCCCGGCGTCCCATGGATGCCACGGACGTGGCCCGGCTCCTGGGCGTTTCGGGGAGCGCCCTCGGCCTTGCCCTCGCCCGGCTCGACGAAGCGCTCGCCACGGGAGCCGTCCGGGGACGCCGGGAGGCCCTGGCGTTCCTCTCGGGAACCGGCTCCGCCGCGCGCCGCCGGGCGGGATCCGTCTCCCGATCGGTATAAGCTTCGTGCGAGGATCTGGAACATGGACCTGACCGAACTGTTGAAGTTCGTCACGAAAAAGGAGGCTTCGGACCTCCACCTCAAGCCGGGGCGGCCGCCGCTCCTGCGGATCAACGGGCGCCTCGTCCCGCTGAAGACCGACCCGCTCAGTCCCAAAGAGATCGAGGACATGGTCCTCACCATCCTCACACCGCACCAGAAGGACAAGCTGACGGCCAACTACGCCGTCGACATCGGGTACGGCATCCAGGGCCTGGCACGCTTCCGCGGCAACATCTTCCTCCAGCGGGGGAGCTGGTCGGCCGTCTTCCGGCGGATCCCGTTCACGATCCCCGGAATCCTCGAGCTCCACCTCCCCGACGTCGTCCACACGTTCTGCGACTACCCCTCCGGCCTCGTCCTCGTCACCGGACCGACCGGCTCGGGCAAGTCGACGACGCTCGCAGGGGTCATCAAGGGAATCACCGAGAGGCACCCGGTCCACGTCGTCACCGTCGAGGACCCGATCGAGTACCTCTTCCAGGACA
>CALBDV010000147.1 GCA_937927565.1 uncultured Holophagales bacterium | reverse complement strand
GTTCGCTCGCCCTGAACCTCGACCCGAACCCCGATCTGCGGCCCAACTGGCACTCTTCACAGGCCCCGCCGAATGGGATGAACCACGCCTTCTACCGGAACCCGCGCGCGGACGCGCTGATGGACGAGCTCGCGGCCACGTTCGACCGCGACAGGGCGAAGCCACTCTACGCCGAGCTGCAACGGATCATCGCGGAGGACCAGCCGTTCTCGTTCCTCCACACCGTCTCGGTTGCGTGGGGGGTGCGAACCCGCGTGGAAAACGTGAAGAGCTCGCCCGTCGGCCTCTGGCTCTTCTGGCCGGGAGCCGCCGGATGGCAGCCCGCACGCGCAGCGAAACCGATCTGAGGAGAAACGGGCCTCCTGCCGCGTAACATCCCGCGGCGTGGCCCGGTTCCTCGTCCGGCGCATCCTCGGCTCGGCGGCGACGCTCGTCGGCGTCCTGGTCGTGGTGTTTCTCCTCCTTTCGGCGGCGCCGGGAGACCCTGCCCGTCTCGCCACGGGCGGTGCACCGGGGAGGAGGGCCGCCTCCTCCGAGGCTCTCGAGGCCTTTCGCGCGGTCCACGGCCTCGACCGTCCGCTCCCGGCGCGCCTCGCGAGCTGGCTCGGGGCGGCGGCACGGCTCGATCTCGGCCGGTCCTTTCGCGACGGGCGGCCGGTCACCCGCCGGATCGCCGAGACACTTCCCGCGACGCTCACGGTGAACGGTCTCGCGCTCCTCCTGGCCGCGGGTCTCGCCGTGCCGCTCGGCGTCTGGGGGGCGAGACGGCCCGGCGGAGCGGCGGACCGGGTCTCGGGCCTCCTTCTCGACGCCCTCTTCTCCCTTCCGAGCTTCGCCCTCGGGCTTCTCCTCCTCCTCCTCTTCAGCGTGCAGCTGCGATGGACGCCGGTCTTCGCGGATCCCTCGCTCGGGCTTCGGGGGATCGCCCTCCCGGCGCTGACGCTCGCCCTCGTCGCGCTGGCCCCGATCGCGCGGGTGACCCGCCGCGCCGTCGGCGAGGCGCTCTCGTCCCCGCCCGCCCTGTCCGGCCGGGCCCGCGGCGAAACGCCTCGCGAACAGACGTTCCGGGCGCTCCGCCGGGCGGCCCCGGCGTTCGCCGGGCTCTCCGCGGCCCTCGTGCCGCAGCTCGTCGCCGGCTCCGTCCTCGTGGAACGGGTCTTCGGTCTTCCAGGGACCGGCCAGCTCCTGGCCGACTCGGTCTTCTCCCGGGACCTCCCGACGGTTCTCGGCCTGACGCTCGTGTCGGGCCTCGCCGTGGTCGTGTCCACGCTGGCGGCCGATGCGGCCGCGGCCGTCGCCGACCCGCGGATCGTCGACGGGGAGGGGACATGACCCGTTTCCGCTCCGTCCGAACGCGCCTGCTCGTTCTCGCCTTCTTCCCTCTCGTCGCGCTCCTGGCCCCTCTTCTCGCTCGCGAGAGGACGACCGAGCCGTCGGTTCTCGCGAGACTCGTGACACCCGTCCCGTTCGACCCGAACGCCACGGACCTCGATGCGCGATTCCGGCCTCCAGGCGGAGAGCACCTTCTCGGAACGGACGACCTCGGACGGGACGTTCTCTCACGCCTCGTTCACGGTGCCCGCGTTTCCGTGGGCGTCGGCCTGGCGGCGGCGACGCTCGCTTTTCTCGCAGGGACCCTGCTCGGCTCCGCGGCAGGAGCTTTCGGTCCCCGTGCCGACCGGGCCGTGCTCTTCGCCACCGGCGTCGTCCAGGCGTTTCCGGCCCTCGTCCTCGTGGCGGCCGGCGCAGCGCTGGCGCCCCCCTCGCCCTTCACGGCGGCGATCCTCATCGCCCTCACGGGCTGGCCCGAGGTCGCCCGCCTCGTCCGCGCGGAGGCGTTGCGCCTCTCCATCGCTCCCCACGTGGAGGCGGCTCGTGCCGCCGGCGCCTCGCGTCGCCGCGTCCTCTTCGTCCACGTCCTCCCCGGCGCCATCGCCCCGGCGCTCGCGACGGTTCCCTACATCCTCGGAGGCGCGGTCCTCCTCGAGGCGTCCCTTTCGTTTCTCGGTCTCGGCGCGCCCCCCCCCTCGGCCTCCTGGGGACGAGCCCTGGCCGATGCCCGCGAGAGCCTGACGAGCGCCTGGTGGTGCGTCGTTCCTCCTGCCGTCGCCCTCTTCCTCCTCGTCCTGTCGGCGCGGAAGGTCGGCGAGGCGCTTTCCGAAAGCCGCTAGAATCACGGCCCCGATGAGAATCGCCGTCTACCCGGGCTCGTTCGATCCGATGACGAACGGTCATGTCGACCTCGTTCGCCGCGGCTGCCACATCTTCGACCGCGTTCTCGTGGCCGTCCTCTGCAACACCGAGAAGTCGCCGCTCTTCACCGTGGAGGAGCGGGTGGGAATGGTCCAGTCCGTCTTTCGCCGCGAGTCCCGGGTGCAGGTAAAGGCGTTTTCCGGGCTTCTGATCAACTTCCTGAGGGCCGAGAAGACCAACATCGTCCTTCGCGGCCTTCGGGTCGTCTCCGACTTCGAGTACGAGTTCCAGATGGCGCTCATGAACCGCCGTCTCGACCCCGAAGTGGAGACGGTCTTCCTGACGCCGAAGGAAGAGCTGTCGTATCTCTCGAGCCGCCTCGTCAAGGAGGTCCACCGGCTCGGCGGAGACGTGTCCGGCCTCGTTCCCCCGCTCGTCTACAGGTCTCTGCGCAAGAAGCTCCCGAACGGCACGCCGAAGTCCTGAACGGTCAGGTCCGCGAGAACGACGTCAGCGCGTTCCGGATCGGCTCCGGCGCCGCCGTCGGCCTCCCGGTCTTCCGGTCGACGAAAAGGTGGATCGTCTCTCCCTCGGCGGAGAGGGAGCCGTCCGGAAGGAGGACCCTGTAGGCAAACGTGCAACCACGGCTCCGGATCGCCGCGAGCCGGGTCGCCACGCGGACGGTGTCGCCGTACCGCGCCGGCCGGCGGTATCGCGCTGCGAGGTCGCTCACGACGATGTTCACCCCCTCGGCTTCCATCCGGGCGTACGGGTACCCGGCGACCTCGCAGTATTCCGTCCGCCCCACCTCGAACCAGACGACGTACGAGCCGTGGTAGACGACTCCCTGAGCGTCGGTCTCCGCGTACCGGACCTTCACATCGGCTTCGACCCAGCGTCCGTTCTCCACGCTCCGTAGACTACCCGAGCGTGGTCTTTCCCTCCGTCCTCCTGCGCGGTCCCGGGTGGCACCTGCCGGCGCCGCTCGAGCTGCGGAAGCCGCTCGAGGTCCGGTCGGTGGCCGCGGACCGTCCCGGCGACCTTCCGGAGCTCCTCGCGTGGCTCGACGGCGTCGCCGCCTCGGGCCGTCCCGAGCGGATTGCGGCGGGCTTCCTGACCTACGAGGCGGGCGTGGCGCTCGAGGGATCGAAAGAGCTGTTCCGTCCGCCCGCGACGCCCCTCGCCTGGTTCGCGCTGTTCGACACCACTTCGATGCAGGACCAGGTTTCTCTCGATCGTCCCCGGGAGGATCAGTTCCAGAAGGACGCCGGCCGGAGCGCTGCCGAAGGAGGATCCGCGACGAGGCCGCCGGAAGATATGGACCTCGCGGACTGGACGGCGGCTATCGCCGCCATCAGGCAGGGGATCGCCCGGGGTGACGTCTACCAGGCGAACCTGACCCGGCGGACGGCCAGGGAGCTCCGCATCCCCCCGCGACGCCTCGCCGACCTCCTCTGGGACGACAACCCCGTTCCCTTCGCCATCTGCCTCGAAACCGGACGGCAGGCCGTCGTCTCGAACTCCCCGGAGCTCTTCCTCGACGTCGATCTCCGCTCCGGGCGGGTGGCTTCGGCGCCGATCAAGGGAACCGTGCCGCGCCTCGTAGACGGAAGCGAGGAGAACGCCCGCGAAGCCCTCCTCGCGTCGGAAAAGGACGCCGCCGAGCACCTGATGATCGTCGACCTGATCCGCAACGATCTCGGCCGGGTCTGCGAGCCCGGGAGCGTCCACGTCCCGGCCTTCCGGACGGTGAGGAGCTTCCGGCACCTTCACCACCTCGAGTCGACGGTTGCGGGAACCCTCTGCGCCGAGGTCCGCCTTTCGGACCTCCTCGTCGCGACTCTTCCGGGCGGGTCGATCACCGGCGCGCCGAAGCGTGCCGCGCTCGGCTTCATCCGCAGGCTCGAGCCCGTGGCCCGGGGACCGTATACGGGTGCCGCGGGATTCGTCCGAGGCGACGGGAAGGCCGTCTTCAACGTGGCCATCCGGACGGCTCTCGTCGAGGGCGGGAGGGTCTCGTACCATTCCGGCGGCGGGATCGTGTGGGACTCGGACCCTCTCCTCGAGTGGCAGGAGACCGAGACGAAATCCCGCGAGTTCTTCAGGGCGCTCGCCTCTGCGGCGAGAGAGAGCGAGGTCCCGTGAGCCCCGACCCCGTCCCCTTCGACGCTCCGGCTCTCGAACGCGGGTTCGGCTTCTTCGAGACGCTCCTCCTCCTCGGGCGCCGGGCCGTACTCTGGGAACCCCATGCCCGACGGCTCCTGACGACCCTCGAGACGCTCGAGCTTCCGGCTCCCTCGCTCGACGAGCTCGAATCGGCCTCCCGCGCCGCACTGGGGGGGATCGAGGACGGCGGGGAGGAGCGGGCCCTGCGCCTCTCCTGGATCGCGGTCGGGCACGACGTCGAGGCGGATGCTTCGTGGCGGCTCGACGCCTCGGTCCGGCCGATCCCCCCGAACACCCTCTCCCGCCGGGCCGGATCGCGGGCCGTGACGGTGCCGGAACGGTTCCGGCGCGATTCGCCCGGGTTCAAGTCGACGAGCTACTTCGGAGCGGTGGCCGCGCTCCGCCACGCGCGCCGCTCGGGCGGAGACGAGGGTCTCTTCACGGACGGGGGCCTCTACGTCGAGGGAGCCTCGACCGGCCTCGTCGCGTGGAACGGCGGACGGCTCGCCGGGCTGGGGCCGGGAGGCCTCCCCTCCGTCACCGCCGAGGCGTTTCTGGACGGGGCGGGGGAGCGAAGAGGCCTGGACCGGGAAGAGCTCCTCTCCGGGGGGATCCTCCTCGGATCGCTGACGACGGCCGTCCCGCTCCTTTCCCTCGACGGGATCGAATGCGTCCGGCCGCCGGCGATGCTCCGGGCCTGCGAGGCGTTCCGGCAACGGCTCCGGGCGGATGCCGCATTGCAGAAAAGGCTCTAAACTGTCCGGAAGAGAGGCACGGTATGGCCACGAAGAAGGTGCGTCCGACCCCCGTTGCGTCCCACGTCGTACTCTTCACCGGCTTCCCCGGCTTCATCGGAGCCCGCCTCATTCCAAGGCTGCTGGAGCTGAAGCCCGACAGCGTCTTCCACTGCCTCGTGCAGGAGAAGTTCCTCGACCTGGCACGGAGCTCCGTCGAGCAGCTCGCCGGGACGCATCCCGGAACGAAGGGACGGATCGAGCTGGTCACGGGCGACATCACGGCCCCCGGCCTCGGGATCGGGGAGACCGAGGCCCGCGTGCTGCACCGGAAGCTGACCGGCTGCTACCACCTCGCGGCCGTGTACGACCTCGCCGTGAAGCGCGAGGTGGCGATGCGGATCAACGTCGAGGGGACGCGGAACGTCCTCGGCTTCCTCGAGGAGTGCCCCCACCTTCACCGGTTCGACTACGTCTCGACGGCGTACGTATCCGGGACTGCGGTCGGTACGTATCGCGAGACGGATCTCGACGTCGGGCAGTCGTTCAAGAACTACTACGAGGAGACGAAGTTCCTCGCCGAGGAAGCCGTCAAGGGGAGCGCGCTTCCGACCGCGACGTACCGGCCGGCGATCGTCGTCGGCGACTCGCGGACCGGGGAGACGGCGAAGTTCGACGGTCCCTACTTCGCGCTGAATGCGATGAGACAGCTTCCGTCGCCCGGCGTGTTCGTGAAGGTCGGCCGCGGAACGGCCCCCGTGAACCTCGTCCCGATCGACTTCGTCCTCGAAGCGATGGCCCGCCTCTCGACCTGGGGTGGGTCCATCGGGAAGACCTACCACCTGACCGACCCGAATCCCCTTTCCGCCTACGAGATCGAGGAGCTCTTCGCCAAGGCCATCGGGAAGCAGTTCCTCTACGTTCCGGTGCCGACCGTCCTCGCCAAGCTCCTCTTCTCGCCGAAGCCGGTCCAGGACTACTTCGGCATGCCCGCCGTGACGGTCGAGTACTTCGATCACCCGGTGCGCTACGACAGCTCGGTAGCGGCCGCGGATCTCGCGCCGTTCGGCGTGTCGTGCCCGCCCTTCGTCGACTACGTCCAGAACCTCGTGACGTTCTATCGCAAGCACGTCGAGAAGATCACGCGGGGGGCGATGATTTGAAGAAGAGCCTCGCCCTGCCGGCCGGCCCGATCATCGACGGCCTCGACGTGACGACGGGGAAGACGTTCTTCACCCGGAACCCGGCGACGGGGCAGAGGCTCGCGGAGATCCACCGGGCGGGGCCGGAGGAGATCGATGCCGCGGTCGCGTCCGCGCAGAAGGCGTTCCTCCACTGGGGCTCGCGGAGCCCGAAGGACCGGCAGAGGCACCTCGCGAACCTCCTCGAGGTGGTGAGGAAGTCCCACGACGATCTCTCGCGGCTCATCGCTCTCGAGCAGGGGAAGCCCGTCGCCGAGGCGCGGGCCCTCGACCTCGTCCCGGCCGCAGATGCCCTCCGGTACCTCTCCAGGTTCACGGAGGAGCTGCTCGCATCGAAGCCGGTCGACTACGAGCAGATCCTGTTCGCGCACAAGGCCGCCTCGTTCCGTTTCGAGCCTCTCGGCGTCATTGCGGTCATCACCCCGTGGAACTTCCCCTTCGCGATTCCCATGGTCGAGCTGGCCGCGTGCCTTGCGGCAGGGAATACCGTCGTCCTGAAGCCCGCGTCCGCGACGGCGCAGACGGGGCTCGCGATCGGCGAGCTGTGCCGGAGAGCGGGGCTTCCGCCCGGGGTCGTCAACGTCGTCACGGCAACGGGCTCCGACGTCGACCGCCTCCTCGAGCACCCGGGCGTTGCGAAGATCCTCTTCACGGGCTCCGTCGAGACCGGCTGCCACGTGATGCGGAAGGCGTCGACGAACGTCACTCCGTTCGTCCTCGAGCTGGGCGGCAAGGATGCGGCAGTCGTCGCCGCGGACGCCGACCTCGAACGGACGGCGAGCGGACTCGTGTGGGGCGCCTTCGCGAATGCCGGCCAGGCCTGCGGGTCCATCGAGCGCGTCTACGCGGTCCGGAGCGTCGCCGACGAGCTCATCGCGAAGGTCGTCGAGAAGACGAGGCGGTTGCGCCAGGGAGACCCGCTCGCCGAGGCGACCGACGTCGGGCCGATGACGACCGCCGAGCAGAGGGACTTCGTCGACGCCCAGGTCCGCGAGGCCGTCGCGCAGGGCGCACAGGCGCTGACGGGGGGCGAGAAGCCGGCCGCGAAGGGGTACTGGTTCCCGCCGACGGTCCTCGTCGACGTCCACCACGGGATGCGGGTGATGCGCGAGGAGACCTTCGGACCGGTCCTGCCGATGGTCGTCGTGGACGACCTCGACGAGGCGATCGCCCTCGCGAACGACTCGGAGTTCGGCCTCACCGCCTCGGGCTGGACGCGGTCGACGAAGACGGCCCAGAAGCTCGTCGAGGAGCTGCGGGCCGGGACGGTGACGATCAACGACCACCTCTTCTCCTTCGGCGAACCGACCGCGACCTGGGGCGGTCTCGGCAAGTCGGGGATCGGCCGGAGCCACGGCGTGCACGGCCTGATGGAGCTCGTCAACGTCAAGCACGTCAGCGTCGACCTCCAGGACTCGTCGACGGCCCCCTGGTGGTACCCGTACGACGGCGCCTTCCAGGAGTTCATGAAGAAGGCCTTCGGCCTCCTCTATGCCCGCGACGCCCGGACGAAGATGACCGACGGGCTCGGCCTCCTCTCGAGCGGCCGTTTCTTCGGCTACGTGAAGGTGTCGAAGATCGCGACGAAGCTGGGGAAGGTCTTCTGACGGACGTCGTCCCGTCCCGGGCTCTCTAGAATCGCGTCCCGTGGGGGCCCCTCCCGACCTCTCGACGTACCCCGACCAGCCGGGGATCTACCTCTACAAGGACGCGAAGGGGAAGATCCTCTACGTCGGGAAGGCGCGCTCGATCCGCAAGCGCCTGGCCTCGTACTTCGTCGCGGGCCCGAAGCACCCGAAGACGGAGGCGCTCCTCGCCGAGTTCGAGACGATCGACACCGTCGTCGCGAACACCGAGAGCGAGGCGCTGGCCCTCGAGAACGCCTTCATCAAGAAGCACAAGCCCCGGTACAACATCCTGCTCCGGGACGACAAGACCTATCCGTACATCAAGGTGACGACGGGGGAGGAGTGGCCGCGGGCCCACGTGACGCGGCGCGTCCTCAAGGACGGGCACAGCTACTTCGGGCCGTTCCTCCCCGCGCGAACCTGCCGCGGCGCGATGAAGATGGTGCAGCGGATGTTCCAGATCCGGACGTGCCGGATCGAGATCGACGGGAACCTGCCGCGCCCCTGCCTCTACTTCGACATGCACGCCTGCCTCGGACCGTGCGTGGCGTCGCTGACGACGAAGGCGGCGTACGGCGAGGCCGTCCGCGACGTGCTCCTCTTCCTGTCGGGCCGAAACGACGAGCTCGCGATTCGCCTGCGGTCGAAGATGGCGGCCGCCGCCGAGACCGAGGGCTATGAGATGGCGGCGGCGTACCGGGACTGCCTCCGGACGGTCGAGGAGCTCGCGCAGAAGCAGCGCGTTCAGTCGCTGGCGGGAGAGGACGTCGACGTCTTCGGCGATTTCATCGACGACGGGAACCTCGCCGTCTCGGTCCTGCACGTGCGGGGCGGAACGGTTCTCGACACGCGGGAGCTCTTCTGGGAGGGCATCGGCGACGTCGATCCGGAGGAGTTCTGGGTGGCGCTCCTGTCGCAGTACTACGACGCCACGACCTTCCTCCCGAGGGAGGTCCACCTTCCCGACGAGGTCCCGGAGGAGGCGCTCACTCCGATCGAGGCGTGGCTCTCCGAACGGCGCGGCTCCCGCGTGGAGATCCGGACGCCGAAGAGAGGAGCCGCGTTCGACCGGGTGAAGATCGCCCGGGACAACGCGCGGGCGAGCCACGTCCGGCGCTTCCGGACCGCGCGCGAGGCCGGGGAGAAGGCGACCCTGGCCCTCGCGAAGGCGCTCGACCTCGACCGCCGGCCGGCGCGGATCGAGTGTTTCGACATCTCCCATCTCCAGGGAAGCGACACCTACGCCTCGTGCGTCGTCTTCGTCGACGGCAAGCCGGCGAAAGGCGAGTACCGGGTGTTCCGGATCGACCGTCCCGTGCCCGACGACTTCGCGTCGATCGCCGAGGCCGTCACCCGGCGCTACGAACGGCGTCGCGCGGAGGGCGAGGCGTTCCCCGACCTCCTCGTCATCGACGGCGGAAAAGGGCAGCTGTCGGCCGCCCTCGCGGCCCTCGACCGGATCGGGGTCGAGCTGCCGGCGGTCGGCCTCGCGAAGCGGGAAGAGGAGGTCTTCGTCCCCGGACGTTCCCTCCCCGTCGCCCTGCCGCGCCGCAACGCCGGCCTGAAGCTGCTTCAGCGCGCCCGCGACGAGGCCCACCGTTTCGGCCTGAAGCACCACAGGAAGGCCCGTACCCGCCGCACACTGACGAGCCCGCTCCTGGAGATTCCGGGCCTCGGGCCGGCCGCCGCGCGGCGGCTCCTCGCCGTCTTCGGAAACGACGAGGCCGTCCTCGCTGCAACGCCGCAGGCGCTCGCCGCGGCCGCAGGCAAGGCTCCTGCCTCGCGAATCGAGAGGTGGAGGGCTTCCCGGGAGGACAAGGGCCGGTAGAATCCCCGGAATATGGACACTTCGAAGTCCGGGGGCGCCGCGCTCTCGGGAGGAACGCTCGAGAAGACGGAACTCGCAGAGGTTCTTCGATCGGCCTATCGCGCCAGGAAGAACGCCCAGGTGCTCGTGTCGTCCCGCGGAGAGGAGCGGAGCTTCTGGTTCCACCGGGGGCGGCTCGTCTCGGCTTCGTCGAACCGGGAGGCCCAGCTCGTGGGAGAGCTCCTCCGGGCGTTCGGGCTCGCCGACGAATCCGTCCTGTTCACGGCCTTCGAGAGGGCCCTCTCGGACCCGGGCCGCGGACTGGCGAACGCCCTCAGAGATTCCGGGGCGGTGGCTCCCTACGTCGCAGACGCCTGCGTCCGAGCGCTCGCAGAGAAGGTCCTCTACTCGACGTTCCAGTGGAACGCGGGGACCTTCACCTTCCTGCCCCTCGAGGGTCCGCCGGATGTCCCCACCGCATTCGACCAGACGACCGCAACGCTTCTCCTCGAGGGGCTTCGCCGGCTCCCGCCGGTCATCGGCGCTCCGTCGAAGATCGACCCGAAGGCGCGGCCGATCCTCTCGTCCGACCTCATGTTTCGCTACCAGTACGCGATCGTCATTCCGGAAGAAGCCGAAGTCCTCGATGCGATCGACGGATCGAAGCCGGCGGCCGACGTCTGCCTCGACCTTCGGATTCTCGAGAGGCTCCGCGCGGCCGGATTCGTCACCGTTGGCTCGAAGACGTCGAAGCCCGAGGAGTCGTCCGCTCCCGGGGGGATCTCCTGCCTCAACGTCGAGATCGCCGGCACGCCTCCGAGCCCGCGCATGTCGGAAAGTCTGGAGATGCACGCGCGGCTCGTCTGGAACACCTACCGCCGCCTCGACTGGATCAACGCCTACGAAGTGCTCGGGGTCCCCGAGAACGCCCAGGACGTCGACCTCCGGCAGGCCGTACACGACCGGGCGAAGCTCTTTCACCCCGACAACGTCATCCGGGCGACGCTCGGGGACGCGTCCGAGGCCCTGGAGGCGCTTTTCGCGAAGGTGCAGGAGGCGGACAAGGCCTTCACCAGCACGGCGTCGAGGGAGGAGTACGACCGCACGCTGAACCGCGGAACGATGTCGGCACCCGTATCGTTCGGCCAGACCAACCCGGAGGTCCAGCGTCAGGTGGCGAAGGCGAACTACCAGCGCGCCCGAACGCTCGTCGAGATGGAGGACTTCTACCCCGCGTACGAGATGCTCCGGCAGGCCGTCGAGTTCGATCCCGAGAAGTCGGAATACTGGATCTTCCTCGCGAAGGTCCAGGGCCGGAACCCGAAGTGGGTGCGGCAGGCAACGGAAACGCTTCGTCGGGCATCCGCCCGACTTCCCGAGAGCGTCGAGGTCTGGCTCGCCCTGTCGGACGCCTGCGCCAGCGAACGGAACGAGGTGGAACGGGTCAAGGCCCTTCGGGAAGTCCTGAAGCTCGACCCGACGAACCGGAAGGCGACGAAGGCGCTCGCGGAGATCGCCGCGACGAAGCCGCGCTGAGGAGCGGGCGCAGGGCTATTCTCGAGAGATGTTGGAGTCGGTCGCCCATTTCGGGACCGGGCTGGGACTCGCGGCCGGGGCGGGGTTGAATGCCTACGCGGTCCTGCTCGTCTACGGCGGGGTCTCCTGGCTGTTCCCGGAGGATTTCCCGGGAGGTATCGCCCGTTTCCTCGCGGAGCCGACGACTCTGGCTGTTCTTCTCGGGCTCTACCTGCTCGAGTTCTTCGCGGACAAGATCCCGGGACTGGACCACGTCTGGGACGTCATCCACACGGTCGTGCGGCCCGCGGCCGGGGCGCTTCTCGCCGTCGCCGCGGTGGCGCCGAACGCCGAGACGTCGATGGCGGTCCTGGCCGGGGGAGGGGGCGGGGTGACCGCTCTCGCCTCGCACCTCGTGAAAGGAACCGTCCGGCTCACGTCGACGGCGCTGACGGCCGGTATTGCGAACTTCGCTCTCTCGCTCGCCGAGGACGTCCTTGCCGTCCTCCAGGCGATCGTCTCGATCTTCCTGCCCCTCGTCGCACTCGTCCTGGCGATTGCCGTCACGGGTCTTTTTCTCCTCTGCGTCCCGAAGCTCGCGAGGGGGGTGGACCTCTTTGCGCGACGGCGCCGGCGAAAGGTCCCTGACCCCGGCGAGGTATCCTCCGGCTGACTCGGGCCGGACGGGTGATCGTCGCTCGGACGGTTCAACCGTACGAGGGGAGGAAAGTCCGGACTCCAGCGAGCAGCGTGCCGGGGAAATCCCGGTCGGGGCAACCCGAAGGAAAGTGGCACAGAGAACAGACCGCCTCGGTTCCCGCGAGGGGCCGCGGTAAGGGTGAAAAGGTGCGGTAAGAGCGCACCGCGAACCCCGGCAACGGGGTCGGCAGGCCAAACCCCACGCGGAGCAAGGCCGAATAGGGGGACGGAAGGGGTGCTCGCCCCCGCGCCGCAAGGCGACGTCTCCGGGTAGGCTGCTCGAGCCCCGTCGAGAGGCGTGGGCCGAGAGGAATGATCGCCGGCCGGAAGGCGCGAGCCGACCGGTCACAGAATCCGGCTTACAGTCCGGCCCGAGTCATTTTTCGATCACAGCGAGCAGGTCCTTCGGGGGTTCGGGGGGAGCGAAAGCGGACAGGCGCGCCTTGCCGCAAAATGTACCCG
>CALBDV010000146.1 GCA_937927565.1 uncultured Holophagales bacterium | reverse complement strand
CGCCGGCGCGCGGAGCCGATTCGACGAGGAGGGCGCCGTCGAACGACGACGAAGGGACGGGAACCGCCGTCCGGTCCGGGGCCTCGTCGCGGCAGCCCGACCAGGACGGGCTGGAAGAAGGCTCCGCGTCCATGTCCCCGTGACAGAGGCCAGCTTCGCAGCACGCCATCTTCACGGGGCAGTGGCACCCGTGAGGCTCGGCTGCGACCGCGGAGGTCCTCGCGAGGGCCGCAAGAGGGAGGAGCAGCGTCGCCGCGATGACGGCGACGAGCGCCCCGGCGCAGCGCCGCAACCTGCTCGTCCGCATGACAGTCACGTTCTAGGCCCCTTCGGGCCTGCCGAGTATGACGCTGGTCATGAGCGACGCTCAATTCCCCCGAGGGCTTCGGCCTTGCCGACTCCCTGCCGTCGGCAGGATCCGGATCACGAACCAGCAGAGGGAACGGTGATCGGCTTTTCCCCGATCGAATTCAATCTGTGACGCCGGTCAAGCCCGAATCCACTCACCCGACCGGGCGATATAGTCCGTCGAAAGACACGGAGAACCGTCCTCAGGAGGCGTCCGATGGGTGATCGTCTTTCGCGTTGCGTTTTCTCCCCGGTCCTCGGCCTCTTCCTCGCCCTTAGTACATTCCCCGCCGCGGGGCAGGCCATCTTCGGAACCGCGGGGGACGGAAACCTCGCCGTCCTGCTCCCGTCTCCGGGAACGAACCTGCCGACACCCGAGCAACGCGCGGTCACGGGTATCCCGACCGACGCCTTCCCACACGGCGTCTCCGTGATCGGGAGCGATCAGGCGGTCGTCGCCGACTTCAACCACTCCCGTCTCTTCATCGTCCAGGTCTCGAGCGGGACGCTCGTGAGGACGATCTCGACGTCAGGCGCCTACGACGGGACGGGGACGATCGCGGTCTCTCCCCGGCTCGACGTGATGATCGGCGCCGGCTCGACCTACGCCAACGGGACGTGGAGGCCGACCTTCGCCCTCATCAGGGCGCCGTTCGACAACCCGGTCGTCACGCCGATCACAATCGAAGGGCACGTCGCCTCGTACCAGACGCAGGGCATCGTGTTCGACCGGAATGGCCGGGCCTTCATCCTCACGCGCCCCAATTTCGACGTGGAGGCCCCGCCGTCTTCCCTGCAGGGCTGGGTGAATGTCCTCGACCCACCCTACTCCGCCGTCGCGTTCCGGATTCCCGTCGAGAACGCCGGCAGCGGCGCAATCGCGATCACGCCCGACGGGAGCACTCTCCTGACGACGGCGAGCCGGGACGGCGACGGTCGCGTGTTCGTTTTCAAGGCGCCCTTCTCGGCCTCCTCGACGCCGGAAATCCTCACGATCGCGGGGACGGAAGGCCTGGACGGAATCAACTGCTCCCCCGACGGCCAGCGCTGCCTCGTCGTCAGCGCCTTCACTCCGGGCCTCTTCTCCATCGCGGCTCCGTTCGGGGCGGCTTCGGCGGTGGAGCAGATTCCGCTGCCCTCCGCGTTCCACTCCGAGCAGGCCGGCTTCGAGGACGTCGCGATCTCCAACGACGGCCAGCTGGCGCTGATCACCGGCAACAGCGGAAAGGACTCGAGCGGGCAGGGAGGCGGCCTGCCCGGCCTTTTCGTGAAGGCGCCGTTCACGCGTGCCGGCGCGCAGGCGTTCGCCGTGTCGATCCTCGGGGGTGGGCGAGGGGCCGGGTCGGCCCGTTTCGTCGCGTGCCCGCCGCCGATTCCGCCGGCCTCGCCGGAGATCGTCCCGACGGGGACGCCGGCGGCACCCGTGACCGCGACCGACTTCCTGACGGCGCGGTGGTCGGCCCAGTCGTACGGCTCGCGATTCGAATGGCGCATCAACTCCGACGCGTTCGCCTCGACGACGCAGACGAGCGTCGAGAGGATCGCCCCGCGCGGAAGGCTCGACCCGATCACGCTCTTCGTGAGGTCCTTCGCCTGTCTCCCGGAACAGGGGCCGAGCGCCGAGGCGAAGAGCGCGACCTACTCGCTGGCACCGCCCGGCGCCTCTTTCAGCGCCTCGAAGGTGACCGCCAGGGTGGGCGAAGAGATCTCCTTCACCGACACTTCGAGCCCGCAGGCCACCGCCTGGGCCTGGTTCTTCGGGAACGCCGGCTTCTCGCCGCTGCAGAACCCGCGATTCGCTTTCGGAGCCCCGGGCGTCTACCTCGTGAGGCTCATGGCGACGAACGGGTCCGGCTCGAGCCTGTCGGGTCTCACCCTCGTCACGGTGACGGCGGCCTCGTCGCCCGCCCGCCTGACGAGAGCGCCCGGTGAGGACGGGGACGAGCCGACGCTCGCGGCGTCGGCGCCGGGGCTCCGCTTCGGGTCAGGACGAAGGCCCGCGCTGAGGCTGCGCTCCGACGAAGAGGCGACCGTCTTCCTCAGGCTCGAACGCGCGGGCGTTCTCGTCGCCGAGCGGCGAATCGCCCTCTCTCCGGGGGAAGCGCCCCGGCTCGACCTCGCAGCGTACCTGCCCGAGGGAACCCGGGGCGCTTTCGATGCCAGGATACTGTCCGACCGGCCCGTCGTCGCGCACTTCGAGGGGGATTTGAAGTGAATCAGAGACTCCCGTTTCCCGGGCTGCCGCTTCCTGTCCGGCAGGCTGGCGCGCTCCTCCTTTCCGCCTCGCTCGCGTCCGGGTCCCTCGCTTCACCGCTGCCACAAGCGGATCCGGCGATGAAGAAGGCCGCGACGGGCGAAAGCAAGCGGCTCTCCATCGCCCACGATCCCCTGAAGTGCCTCTCGACCGAAGCCCGCGCGCTCGTGGACGCGCGCGTCCTTCCGGTCAAGGAGATGGAGAAGAGCTTCGTCTACTTTCGTGCCGCCGGGACCGAGGACTTCTACTACGTCGTGATGAGGCCCCGGACGCCGGAGGACGTCGTCGCCGAGCTGCCCCGGGCGCTCCCCGGAATCAGGGGCATCGACTACTTCCTGCAGGCGATCGACCGCGAGAACACTCCGAAGAGAACGCCGGAGTACGCCCCGCCGGTGACGGATGCGACGGTCTGTCGCGACGAGCGAGCGGCGACGACGCCGATCATCGGGCCGGCGCCGCCGAAGGAAGGCCTGACGATCGGCCTGACCCGCGAGGGGCAGGCGCCGGTCCCTCCCGGCTTCAACAAGGACGACGTCGCCAAGGTCATCCTCGTGACGGGGGCCGTCGTGGCGCTCTCGGTGGCGCTGGCCTCCGGTACGGGCGCTGCCGGAGCCGGCGCTGCGACGAAGGTGGCCGCGGCGGCGGCCGTGAAGTCGGGCGGGCTTTCGACGGGCGCGATCATTGGTATCGGCGCCGGCGTGGCGGCAGCGGGTGTCGCCGTGGCGGCGGCGAGCGGCGGGGGCGACGACGACACGCCCGCGAACCGCAACCCGACCATCGGCTCGGCGACCGTGACCCCGACCTACGGGGCCGCTCCGCTTCAGGTGACCACCTCGGCGACCGTCTCCGACCCCGACAACGATCCGGTCACGGTGACGTGGAACTTCGGACCGGGAACCGCGACGGGAACGATCGCGAACTACACGTACCAGACGGCAGGGACCTTCACCGTTTCGGTGACGGCCACCGACGGCAAGGGCGGCACGGCGACGAATGCGAACGTGGGCACCGTCAAGGTCGACCCGCAGGGGACGCCGCAGTTCCTCGGCGCGACCGCGAGCTGGTCGGGGGAGGCGGATCTCGACGTCCGAGTCGTCGGGCCGGGAGGGATCGACGTCGCGACGCAGTCGGGCGGCCGGAAGCTCCCGGCGGGATGCGGTGTCGGAAACCGGACCGAGAGCGTCATCTACCAGGGAAACAGCCTTCCGCCCGGGACGTACACGCTCTTCGTCAAGCACGTGGCCACGTGCTCGGGGAGTCCCGCCACCGTGCGGTTCAGCTACACGGCTCAGGCCACGGCCGGGAGCAAGTGTGCCGGACTCCTCGACGTCGCCCCGGGAGCAGAGGTCCAGGCCTGCTCCTTCACGTTCCCCTGACCGGCTTCGCGCGGGAGGCGGAGGACCCCGGCGGTCCTACCGCCTCACCCGCGCACCGGCTCGGGAAGAGCAGCCTCGAGGGCATCTGCGGTGACGCCTTCATGCGAGTCGGACCAGATGACGGCCCCGGCCGCGAGGACGATCGCCTGGGGCGACTCGTGCCTTACTCTCGTCCGTTCGGCCACGGCCTTCGAGAGGTCCCGCTGCTCCACGACGTGGACGACGTAGACGTCCGCCGACGGGTGCCTCCGGCGGAACTCGACGACCTCGCGGTGGGCGGCCGTGCTCACGGGGCAGCGCGTGGAGTGCTTGAAGACGAGGGCCCATGGCTCCTCGAAGGCTCGCGCGAGCTCCTGCGCGTCTCTGACCGGTTTCATCTCGCCCTCCGTGCGGAGAAGGCCCCGCGCCCGCCGTTCTAGTGCGGCGCAGCAACGGCGTCAACCGGGGCATGGTTCCGCTCTCCGAGAGCGGCCGCTTTGGCGAGGCGTCCGTCCCTTCGCACGACGAAGCAGAGGGGCGATACTCCGAATCGTGACGAAATCGCCCGCCCTGCCCCACGGGGCGTCATGAACCTGCTCTTCCGCGTCTTCGAGGAGACGTACCGGATCGTCCTCGACAGCGGCGTCTTCATCCTCCTCGGCTTCTTTCTCGCGGGGATCCTCCACGAGTTCGTCGACACGGCACGCATCGGACGGCTCCTCGGAGGAAGGGACCTGAAGTCGATCCTGACGGCGGCGCTCGTCGGCGCCCCTCTTCCTCTCTGCTCGTGCGGCGTCCTTCCGACGGCCGTGGCGCTTCGTAAGAAGGGGGCGAGCCGGGAGTCGACCGTCTCGTTCCTGATCTCGACGCCCGAGACTGGTGTCGACTCGGTCCTGATCACCTACGGCCTCCTCGGGCCGGTCATGGCCATCGTGCGGCCGCTCGCCGCCATCGCCACGGCGGTCGGGGCGGGGCTCCTCTCCCTCGTCGCCGGCGGGCGCGACGGGGGAGCGGAAGCGGAGGAGGGCGACGGGGCCTCGGTCGTTCCCGGGAAAGGCTCGCCGGCCTGCGAGGACGGAAGCTGCGCGCCGCCCGTCGAAGTGGAGGTACCGAAGCGCGGATTCAAGGAACGGGTGGCGGGGATCGCCCGCTACGCCTTCGTGACCATGATGGACGAGCTGGCCTTCTGGCTCCTCCTCGCGTTCCTCGCCACGGGGCTTCTCGCGGCGCTCCTGCCGGCGGACTTCTTCCTCCGCTTCCTTCCCTGGCCCCTCCTGTCGATGTTCGTCATGGCGATCGTGGGGGTGCCGACCTACGTCTGCGCGAGCGCGTCGACGCCGATCGCCGCTGCGATGATCGGCAAGGGGCTGGACCCGGGCGCCGCGCTCGTCTTCATGCTCACGGGCCCGGCCACGAACGCCTCGACGATCGCGGTCGTCGCCCGGATGTTCGGCCGGAGGTTCGTGGCCCTCTACCTCGCGGCGATCTTCGGAGTCGCAATCGGGGCGGGCCTGCTCCTCAACGCGGTGATCGGGGCGGGCCTCGTTCCCGCTCCGCTCGCGCCAGAGGTCGAGGCCCGCGGCTTCTGGGCGGTCGTCCGCTTCCTCGGGGCGTTCGGCTTCCTCGCCCTCATGGCCTTCAGCCTGCACCGCCGCGGCCTGCGCCCCGGCTGGAACGAGCTGAAGGGACACGGGAGGGCGCTCGGCGAGCTCGCCCGTGGCACCTTCACGCGTCGGCTTCCTCGCCGGGCCCTCGTCCTGGCCGGCGCGGCGCTCCTGATCCTCCTCTGGGTCCGGAGCGCGCTCCTCGTCGTCGGCCCCGGAGAAACGGGGCTCGTGAGGACTCTCGGACGGGTGACGGCCGCCGATCTCGGCCCCGGCCTTCACGTCGTTCCTCCGTTTCCGTTCGGAGACGCGGAGTCGGTCCCGACCGGCCTTCTGCGCTCGGTGGAGGTCGGTTTCCGGTACCGCGTCGCCGCGCCCGCGTCGGCGCCCCTGACGTCCCGCGTCTTCGTGCCGTCGCTGTCCTCCCGCGTTCCGGACGAGGCGCAGTTCCTGACGGGCGACGAGAACGTCATCGAGGTCGCGGCCGTCGTCCACTACCGCGTCGCCGACCCGGCGCTCTACCGGTTCGGCGTCGACCGCGCCGAGCCGGCGTTCCGGGACCTCGCCCGGGCCTTCCTCGTCGAGGAGGTGGGGCGGACGCCGATCGACGCGATCTACACGTCCGAGCGGGGCACGGTCGAACGGAAGGTCCTGGAGGCGCTGCGGCAGTCGCCGGCGCTGAAGGAGACGGGGCTCGCGCCCGTCGACCTGCGGCTTCTCTTCGTCCACGCCCCCGACGACGTCCACGGCGCGTTCCGCGACATCGCCTCGGCCGCGGAGGACCGGACGACCGCGCAGAACAAGGCGCTCGTGGAAGCCGAGGGTGCTCTCGGACAGGCCCGCGGTGAGGTTGCCCGGACGCTCGCCGAGGCGGACTCGGAGAGGACGCGCCTCGTCGAGACCGCCCACGGCGACGCGGCCGCGTTCGTCCCGCTGGCGCGTGAGGTGGCGGCTGCACCGAGGACGAGCCGGATGCGCCTGAAGCTCGAGGCGCTCGAGAGGGTCCTCCCCGGCGTCCCCAAGCTGATCCGCCCCGACGCGCGGCGGGCCCCGGGCTTCGAGCTCTGGATCACCCCCAACGGCAACTCCGGAACCACGGACCCGGCGGCCGGATCGGCCCCGATTCCCGGGCTCTCCGGCTTCGTCAACCCGATACCGACGCCGCCTCCGGACATCCCCGCCGCGGAGCGCTGACGAGAACGACATGGAAGAAGTGCCCGAGACCCCGAGACCCCCGCTCCTTCACCGGCTCGCGCCGTGGGCGCTGGGCATTGCCGCTCTCCTGTTCCTCGCCCGGGTGCCGTACGTCGTCGAGGCGACGGAGTTCGCCGTGAGGACACGGTTCGGTCGGCCCGTCTCCGTCGTCACGAGAGCGGGGCTCCACGCCCGCGTGCCGCTCGTCGACGACGTGGTGCGCCTCGATGCCCGTCTCCTCTACTTCGACCCGCCCTCGGGCGAGTTCCTCACGAACGACAAGAAGAACATCGTCGTCACTCCGTTCGTCCTCTGGCGAATCGAGGAGCCCCTCCGCTTCCTCCAGACGCTCGTGACCCGCGAAAGCGCCGAGGCGCGGCTCGCCGACCTCGTAGCCTCGGAGACCGGCGCCGCCCTCGGCTCCGTCCCGTTCACGCGTCTCGTCTCCGCGACGACGGGCGAGGCGGACCTCGCGGGGGTGGTGGCCGGGATCGGCGACCGGGTCCGCGCCCGGGCCGCGGCCGACTACGGCGTGAAAGTCGTCGACGTGAGGCTCAAGAGAATCGCCTTCCCCGAGCAGAACCTCCTCTCGGTCTTCGGCCGGATGCGGTCGGAGCGGGAACGGATCGCGCGGCGCTTCCGGTCGGAAGGCGAGGAAGCGGCGCTGAAGATCCGCGCCGAAGCCGACAAGGAGAAGACGCGCCTCCTTTCCGAGGCGTACCGCAAGGCCCAGGAGGAGAAGGGAGCGGGGGAGGCCGAGGCCGCGCGGATCTACGCGAAGGCGACGAACCAGGACCCCGACCTCTACAAGTTCCTCAGGACCCTCCAGGCCTACGAGAAGATCCTCGACGAGAAGACGACGCTCGTCCTCCCCGGGGACTCGGACGTCCTTCGCCTCCTGACGGACGGCGCCGCGCCCGCGACGCCGCCGAGGAAGGGGCCGAATTGAGCCCTGCCGGACGGAAAGCGGCCCTTGCGGCGGCGGGGCTTCTCGCGGCCGGCTGGCTCCTTTCGGGGATCGTCGCGGTGCGCACGTCGCAACAGGGGGTCGTCCTCCGGCTCGGGGTTCCGCGCCCCATCCCGCTCACTCCGGGGATCCACTGGGTGCCCCGCGGGATCGACCGCGTCGTGAAGGTCGAGGTGACGAAGACGGAGACCGTCCCGATCGGATTCCGGACCGCCGAAGGGGGCCTCGCGGGCACGCTCTCCTCCGACGAGGGACAGTGGCTCACGGGCGACACGAACATCCTCGCCGTGCAGCTCGCCGTCCAGTACCGCGTCGCGAAACCGGTCGAGTGGGTCGTGAACGGCGGCGACACCCGGGAGCAGGTGCGGCGGGCGACGGAGTCGGTCGTGACGGACGCGATAGGGAGGCTCCCGGTCGACGAGGCGCTGACGGCCGGGCGGCTGACGCTTCTCGAGGAGGTGCGCCGGGGAACGCAGGGGCTTCTCGACGACTGGAAGAGCGGCGTCGGCATCGTCTCCGTCGCCATTCGGTCGGTCGACCCGCCCCCGGCCGTCCTCGCGGCGTTCCAGGACGTCCAGAACGCCAAGAGCGACCGGGAGCGCTACGTGAACGAGGCCGAGAGCTACGCCAACGACACGCTCCCGCGGGCACGGGGCGAGGCGGGCGCGCTCGTCTCGTCCGCGGTGAGCCAGCGACAGCGGCGGGTGGAGGAAGCGCACGGCGACGCGGCCCGCTTCGAGGCGCTCCGGCGGGAGGCGAGCCTCGCGCCGGGGCCGCTCCGGGCGCGGCTCTACCTCGAGACGCTCGAGGAGGTCCTGCCGCGGATGAAGGTCTTCGTCGTCGACGAGGGGACGCGCCTGCGCCTCGTGAGACCGGAACCGGCCGGGAACGAGTCCGTTCCGCCGGGCTGACGCGGGGCGGGCGGGAGGAGAGCCGGTCAGCTCTTCGTGGGCGCGTCCTTCCCGAGGGCCGTCAGCCCCGCGAGTCCGCCGAGCCCCATCGTCTCGACGGCGCTCGACGGGACGATGACCATGGAGCCCTTCTCCTTGAGCGCCTCGTAGAGCATGTTCATGGCGCGCAGGTGGAGCGCGAGGGGCTTGCCCTCGTAGGCGTCCCCCGCCTTCACGAAGCGCTCGGAGATCTCGGTTTCGGCCGTGCCGAGGATGATCCGGGCCTGCCGTTCCCGCTCGGCCTGGGCCTGGCGGCTCATCGCGTCCTCGAGCTCGGGCGGGATCTTCACGTCGCGGATCTCGACGGAGTTGACGGTGATCCCCCACGGGTTCGTCTTTTCGTCGAGGATCTTCTGCAGCTCCTTCCCGAGCTGGTCCCGCTCGGTGATCATCTCGGCGAGCATGTGCTTGCCGATCGACTCGCGCAGGGCGGTCTGGGCGCCGAAGAGAACGGCGTCGACGTAGTCGGAGACCTCGAGGATCGACTTCTGCGCGTCCCAGACCGTCCAGAAGACGATGGCGTCGACGTTCACGGGGACGGTGTCGCGCGTGAGGGCCGATTCGGCGGTGACGTCGGAGACGCGGACGCGCTGATCGACGAGGTGCGAGATGACGTCGACGACCGGAATGAGGGCGAAGAGGCCCGGCCCCTTCAGCCCCTGGAATCTCCCGAAGCGCAGGACGACCGCCCGCTCCCACTGCCTGGCGACCTTCAGCGAGAAGAGGAGGTAGAGGGCGAGAGGGAAGCCGGTCGCGACGGGTACGGGGGAGCCGCTGACCGCGGCGGCGATGCCGCTGGCGGCGAGGACGAGGAAGAACGCGAGGAGGCCGATCTCCGACACGACGCGACGGGAATCCGCCGCCCGGTCCCGGGCTCGCTGCTTCCTCTCCGCCCTCGAGTCGAGAGGGCTCCTCGTATCCTCTTCCTGCTGCGCGGCCTTCTTCTTCGCGATGGATACCGCGATGCCTGGGAACATCTCCTACCTCCTCCTCGGGCCGGCCGTGCGAGCCGCGACGGCGTCGGCCACCTCGTCCACGTCGAACCCCTGCGACCCGGCCTTGGCGAGGAGCTCGTCGACGAGCCTCTCTAGGGCCCGTTTCCGCTCCGCCGCGCCGCCGGGCCTGGGCCTCTCGGCGACGAACGTCCCCGTTCCCTGCTGCGTCTCGACGATCCCCCGGATCTCCATCTCCCGGTAGGCCTTTGCCACCGTGTTCAGGTTGACGGAGAGGTCCACCGCCAGCTGCCGGACGGTCGGGAGCTGGGTCCCGGGAGTGAGCCGCCCGTCGGCGACGGCCAGGAGGACCTGGTCGATCACCTGCCGGTAGAACGGCACGCCGGACGCGGTGTCGAGGCGGAAGGGGACGGGTGCGTCCTTCATGGTCGTATGTCCTATTCAAATAGGACAACAGGAATGTGGGACGCGTGAAGAGGGATGTCAAGGGGTTGAAGGGCTGGAACGGGCGTCCGAGCGCGCGGGCGAGACCCCACCGGGCGAAGCTGGGATAGCATTTCTTCATGCCTGCAGACCTCGAGGGCTTCGAGGGGTTCGACGGTATAGAGCTCCTGCAGAAGCTTCCGCTCTTCCGCGACCTGAACCACGGCGAGGCGCTCCGCCTGGCCGCCATCTGCCTCTCCCGGAGATGCGCCGCCGGGACGGTCGTCGTCCCCGAGAACGCGCTCGGGGAGTCCCTCTTCGTCGTCCGTTCGGGCCGCGTCTCGGTCGACAAGGGGGAGGGCGTCGCCCGGCTCCACCTCGGAGAAATGGGCGCAGGGGACATCTTCGGGGAGATGACGCTCGTCGACGACATCCTCACGCAGGCCACGATCACCGCCCTCGACGACGTCGAGCTCTTCGTCGTCCCGCGGGGCGACCTCGACGCTCTTCTCGCGTCCGATCCGATGCTCGCGCTGAAGGTCTACCGCTCGTTCTGCCGCGCCCTGACCGCGAAGATCCGGGCGCTCCAGAAGCTGATCGCGCCCGAGAAGGGCCTCGAGATGGAGAAGGCGTGATGGATGTGACGACCCTCGACCGGCTCCTGTCGGCCGCGGCCAAGAGCGGGGCCAGCGACATCCACCTGAAGAGCGGCGCCCAGCCCGCGATCCGGATGGCGGGCGTCCTGACCCCGGTACGGACCCCCGCGCTCGCGGCCGACGACATGCAGCGCATCGTCGGGCGGCTCGTCTCCCAGCGCCCGGACGCCCCGCAGGTTGCGACGATCCTCGAGCTGGACACCTCCTACGCCATCGAGGGCGTCGCCCGGTTTCGCGTCTCGATCTACCGCCAGAGGGGAGACCTGGCCGCGGTCCTCCGGGTCATCCCGTTCGTCATCCCGACGTTCGAGCAGCTCGGGCTGCCGCCGGTCGTCGAGAAGATCGCCGCCGAGCCGCGAGGGCTCGTCCTCGTCACCGGCATCACCGGGAGCGGCAAGACGTCGACGCTCGCCGCGATCGTCGACTGGATCAACCAGCGCGAGGCGCGTCACATCCTGACGATCGAGGATCCCGTCGAGTACCTCCACTCCGACCGGAAGTCGAGGGTCTCGCAGCGGGAGGTCGGGATGGACACGGCGGGCTTCGCCGTGGCTCTCCGGGCCGGGATGCGTCAGGATCCGGACGTCATCCTCGTCGGGGAGCTGCGGGACCTGGAGACCGTCGACACCGCGCTGAAGGCCGCGGAGACGGGGCACCTCGTCCTCGCGACGATACACACCCAGGACGCCCCCGGGACGATCGAGCGAATCATCGGCATGTTCCCCGCGGAAGCCGAGTCGAACATCAGAATGCGGCTCGCGGAGGTCCTCCGCGCGGTGATCTGCCAGCGGCTCGTCCCGGCCGCGTCCGGGCAGGGGCGCGTCCTCGTCGCGGAGATCCTCGTGAACACGCTCGCGGTGCAGTCGATGATCCGCCAGCCGGAGAAGATGGGCGGCCTGAAGGACTACATCGAGCGGGGCGGCGAGGTCTACGGGACCCAGTCCTTCGACCAGCACCTGGTCGCCCTTCACCGGGAGGGGAAGATCACGATGGACGTGGCCGTCGCGGCCGCGAGCAGCCCGTCCGAGCTCCAGCGCGCCGTCATGCTCGAGGGGTGAAAGAGCGGGGGGCTGCCCGAGGGGTCTGGTCTACGCTCTACACTCTGCGGTACGCAGAGTGTAGAGCGTAGACCAGGCCCCCAATGTTTCGGGTCAGCCCTGGTAGAGCTTGCGGATGTTCGGGATCAGGTACTCCTGGAAGGCGCGGTCGAGGTCGAAGCGGGGAGAGAGTCCCCAGTCCGCCCGGGCCGCGGAGTCGTCGACGTCTGCGGGCCAGGAGTCGATGATTCCCTGCCTCTTCGCGTCGACCTTCGTCGTGATCTCGGCGTTCGGGAACGCCTTCTCCACGATCGCCTGGACCTCGGCCGCCGAGGGGGCGAAAGCGCCGATGTTGTAGACGGTCCGTGAGAGCTTCGCGTGCGGCGCCGCGGCGAGCTGCAGGAGCGCGTCGACGGCGTCGGGCATCGCCATGAAGGGGATGCGGGCGTCGGGCCTCACGAAGCAGGCGTAGGGCTTTCCGGACGCGGCGGCGTGGATCATCTCGGGGGCGAAGTCCGACGTGCCGCCGGAGGGAACGGTGAACGCCGAAATGAGGCCGGGGAAGCGAATCGACCGGAAGTCGACCTTTCCCGAGAGCGTCTCGGGGGCCAGCTGCTTGTAGTGGCGGGCGTAGTAGCGGCCGAGCTGCTCGCAGTAGAGCTTGT
>CALBDV010000145.1 GCA_937927565.1 uncultured Holophagales bacterium | reverse complement strand
TCGCGTGCGAGACCCTCGTGACGACGGGGACCGCTTTCATCGCCGGCGAGATCACCACGAAGACCTATGTCGACATCCCATCGGTCGTCCGCGAGACGATACGGGACGTCGGCTACACCCGGGCCAAGTACGGCTTCGACTACCAGACCTGCGCCGTTCTGGTGTCGATCGACAAGCAGTCGCCCGACATCGCCAGAGGAGTCGACCCGGGCGGCGCCGGGGACCAGGGCCTCATGTTCGGCTTCGCGGTGCGCGAGACCGAAGAGCTCATGCCGCTCCCGATCACCCTCGCGCACAAGCTCACCCTCCGTCTCGCCGAGGCCCGGAAATCGCACGAGCTCGAGTGGCTTCGTCCCGATGGGAAGAGCCAGGTCACGGTGGAGTACGAGGGGAGCCGTCCGGTCCGCGTCGACGCGGTGGTCGTCTCGACCCAGCACGCAGAGACGGTCCCGATCCTCGAGCTGCGCGAGGCGATTCGCGAGGAGGTCATCAAGCGCGTCGTCCCGGCGTCGCTCCTCGATGACCGGACGAAATTCCACATCAATCCCACAGGGCGATTCGTCATCGGCGGGCCGCAGGGAGACACGGGGTTGACCGGCCGGAAGATCATCGTCGACACGTACGGCGGAATGGGTCGGCACGGCGGGGGAGCCTTCTCCGGGAAGGACGCCACGAAGGTCGACCGATCCGCGTCCTACATGGCCCGATACATCGCGAAGAACCTCGTCGCCGCCGGACTGGCCGACCGGGTCGAGGTCCAGCTCGCGTACGCCATCGGCGTCGCCGATCCGGTCTCCGTCTACGTCGAGACCTTCGGCACGGAAAAAGTCGATTCCGCTCTCCTCCCGGGGCTAGTCCGCGATCACTTCAAGCTGACGCCGAAGGGCATCATCGATTCCCTCGACCTGAGAAGGCCGATTTTCCGAAAGACCGCGTCCTACGGCCACTTCGGGCGAAACCTGCCTGAATTCACGTGGGAACGGACCGATCTCGCCGAACCTCTCGCCAGGGCAGCTGGCCTGACGGTCCCGGCCGGAGCCTAGCCGCTCAGGTTCGGATACCGAGAAGCCCCCATCCGGCCCCCAGGGAAAAGAGGAGATTGGCTCCCCAGGCCGCGAGAAGCGGCGGCAGGGAGCCAGTTTCACCCCCCTTGACGAGGGCGGCGCTCAGGAGGAGGTAGGCAAGGCCGAGGAGGAGGGCGATCCCGATCCCCGCGACCGCTCCCTTCTTCCCGAGTCGAAAGGCGAAGGGAAGACCCACGAGAGTCAGAAGCAGGGGAGCAAGGGAGACCGAGCTCTTCTGGTAGAGACCCGTCGTGATGGCAGAAACGTCTGCGCCCGCCTTTCGGCGGATCCGGACGAAGCGGGCCAGTTCCAGGCTGTTCATCTGTCTGGGGTCGGCCCGGCCCGCGAGAAACGTCCGTGCAGCCTCCGGCGCCTCGACGAACGTCGTCCCCGCCTGCTTGAGGAAAAGGGACTCGCCGTCGTTCCCGAAAGTCCTCGTCCACCCGTCGGTCAGGGCGATTCCCTTGCCCGGGACGATTCGGCCTCGAGCTCCATACGACTTCCGGGTCAGACGGAAGGAAGCCGGGTCCACCTGGAAGACCGTGACGCCGGTCAGGGACGAGGAGTTCGTATCCCAGGTCTCCGCCGAGTAGAACCGGCCCGAATCGCCCCGGAGGAATGATCTCCAGGCGTCGGATGCAGCCGCAGCCGGTTTCCCCACGAGGACATTTCGGAGCCGGTCGGCCTCGGCCGCGGACTTCGGCACGACCGTTTCGGAGAAGACCAGGAGAGCTCCTCCCATGAGGATCGCGAGAAGAAGGATCGAGGCCGTGGAGCGAAGGAGGGAAACTCCGTGAGCCAGGAGAGCCGTCGTCTCCGCGGAGCGGACGAGCCCCGCCACGGCGATGAGGGCCGCGGCGGCGAATGAGAGCGGGACGACGTCGACGAGGATCGGGGCCAGCTTCGCCTGGAAATACCCGAGGATCGCCGAAAGCGGTGGCTGGACTTTGGCGATCTCGTTCGATATCTCGAGGTATTCGATGAGGATGTAGAGCACGAGAATGGAGGCGAGCACGAGGGCGAACAGCTGAAGGAAGCGCGTGGCCACGTAGCGATCCACGAGCCAGGCCCTCACAACGGTTTTTACGCTTCCCCTCTCGAGCTCTGATCCCCTGGGAAGCGCGACACTCGGACTGGATCTCCAGGAGAAGCGGGGTAGAAGGCGTGCAAGGATCGCTTGCGGGAAGGGTATCGAACCTTCGAAAAGGGTCCGGTCGTGCCGGACTCTCCCGATGGCGTAGACGCCCAGGGCCAGGAGGAGGAGGTTTGGAAGCCACATCGCGACGACGGGCGCGATCGTTCCTTCGACCGCCCGGGCTTCGCCGGACGCGTAGAGGATGTAGTAGCCAAGAACGATCGCCGTCGAGACAGCGAACCCCGCTGCCCGTCCTCCGCGACGATTCACGACGCCGAGGGGCAGGCCGATCAACCCGAAGACGAGGCACGCCGCCGGGAATGAGAATTTCTTGTGAACCTCGACCCACGAGAGCCGGGAGAGGACTTCGTCTGGCGTCGTTCTGGCGCGGTGCACCAGCTCGCCCAGGGTCATTTCGCGTAACTGTTTGTCGGGTCTGACCTTGGCGAAGCGCTCCCTGGGATTCCTGTCGTCGAGCAGGACTCTCTGCGTTCGATAGCTGGCCCGATCGTAGCTACGGGCGTCTGTTGCCGTGTGGTGGGTCACGGCGTCCTCGAGGCGAAGCCACAGGCGCCCCTCGGCCTCCTCCAGTTCGAGCGCACCGCGGCGGGCCAGGGTCAGGCGCTCGCCTTCCGCCGGATTCGAGTTGTCGGCAAGGATGAGCCCCTCGAGGGACTTCCTGTCCGAAGACGCCCGCTCCACGTAGATTCGTCGTCCGCCGACTTCCGGACTGAAGACGCCAGGCTGGATCCGCTGGGCGATCGCGAAGGTGGAGAGCTGGAGCTTCATTCCGTAGAGGATCCGGTTCGTCCTCGGTACGACGGCCGTCATCACGAATCCCGTGGTGATCGTGAACAGGACGGCGAGAACGGCGATGGGGCGGTAGAGGGTGAAGAGGTCCACGCCGGCGGCCCGTAAGGCGACGAGCTCGGAGTCCTGGCTGAGGCGTCCGACGCCAACGAGAATCCCAAGAAGAAACGCGATCGGGAGCGTCAGGACGACGACATGAGGCGTCGAGAAGGCCAGGACGCGACCGGTGTCCCATAGAGGTTCGGAGCTCTGCAGGAGGAGATTGCTGAACTGGACGAGGCCCCGGATCAACATGAATCCGGTGTAGATGGCGAACGCCACCGCAGTCGGAGCAAGGACCTCGCGAAGGGTGTAGCGGTCGGTCAGTTTCATCGTTGGAACCAGTTCTGAATTCCGGGTGAAAGTCGAGGCAACTCCGCCGCATTCTAGCTGGTGCCCCGGCGTGTCTATGTCCCATAAGAAATATTATGTTAAATTCTGTGCCCTTCGGTCCTGAATTTCTTCGGCTGGCGGCCATTCCTGTTGCTGTGGCTTTCGAGCACCCTTTCGGCGCCTAATGCCGG
>CALBDV010000144.1 GCA_937927565.1 uncultured Holophagales bacterium | reverse complement strand
CTCGTCGTTCTGCCGGGCCTGCCGCACTACGGCCGGGTCGTGAGGTACGCCGGCGCGCCGGGAACCGACCTCGTGGACACTCTTGCGCGCCTGCGCGCCCTCGCACCGCCTCACGCGGACCCGGCCGCCTTCCCCCAGCCGCTGCCCGGGTCGATCCCAGGAGTCTTCGCGCCCTGGTCCGCCGGCCACTTCGTCACCGCGCTCACCGGATACCCCGCCGCCGCCGACCCGTTCGCCTACGGCTGGCGGCGGCAGGCGCGCCTCTTCACGACGACGGACGACGGCGAGGCGGAGCGGATCCTCGACGACGCGCGCTGCGGCTGGCTCTTCACGACCGACCTGCGCGCCGTCCTCCCCGCCTACGCCAGCGCGGCGGGACGGCAGGGCACTCCCCCCGACGCGACGTTCTCCGTGCGTGTCCACGAGTCCACCACGGCGAAGCCCGTCCCCTTCCTGGAGCTCGCCCTCGATTCGCGGACGGCCTATCGCTCGCCCGACGGGAGAGTCGTGCCCCGTTTCCGGGTCTGGCGCGTCAGAAGGGCCACGGAGAGGGCGGCAGAGTCTCTTCCAGAGCCTTCCGCGCCCGGAGCCGAGACGGGACCGGTACACCCGCCGGCATCGCCCGCGCGAGCGCCCCTTCCCTCGTGAAGTAGACCTCCTCCACGTACCCGCGCTGCACCACGAGGGGCGGCGACAGGGGTGCGAGCAGCGGGAGCGCGAGGCCTGCGGCGGTCCAGAGGAAGGCCCCTGCGAGGAACGGGGCGAGCCTCTGCCGGCCGAAAGCCGCGAGGGCCGCTGCCAGAACCAGGACGAAGGGCCCTGCGATCGCCAGCGGCCGCCAGACGAGGTGAAGGAGGTTCGGCGCCACGAGGCCTTCCGAGAGGAGAGGCACCGCAAAGCTCCCCCACGGGAGAGGGAATCCGGGCGGGACGAAGGGGAAGACGAGCGTCGTGAGCGCGACTGCGGCCGTGGAGGCCCCGGCGAGGCCTGCGGCGAGCGGGCCCCACCTCACGTACGCCAGGGGAAGCAGGAGGAACGGGAGGGCCCCGACGAGATACCTCGCTCCGACGGTGAAGCCGCCGTGCCAGTTTGGATAGCCGCCGTAGGTCAGGAGTATCGCGACCGGTACGAGGACCAGCGCGACAAGGCCTCTCGGCGGGAGCTTCCGGCGTGCGGCGACCAGTCCCGCGGGAACGAGGAGCAGGAGCGGCGAGAAGACGAGCAGGCCTTTCGATGGATCGAGGAGGAGCCGCACGAGAATTGACGGACGCGGCAGACCGACCCCGAAGAGCCCGTGCCGAGCCAGCTCGCGGAAGGCGGGGTCCTTCTCGAGCCCCGACGAGAGGAGGAAGGGGCTGCCGAAGCAGGCCGCGTTGTGGGCGGCAAGAAGCGCCGCGAAGGGAAGGCCGCCGAGGACGATCCGGAGAAGGCGCAGGGGAGCTCCCCACGCTGCGACGGCGACGAGGACGAGCGCGGGGATCGCAGCGGGGTACTCGGAAAGGACCGCGAGGCCGAGCAGCGCCCCCGCCGCGAGCTCCCGGACGGCTTCCGACGTTGCGCGAGACGGCGCGAAGAGAGCTGCCCAGGCGCCGAAGAGGCAGGCCGCGACGGAGGCGTGCGCGAAGAGGAGCAGGGCGTATGCGAAGAGCGGGGTCGCGAAGAGGAGACCGAAGAGGGCCTCACTTCCACCGGCCTCCGGCGCGAGGCGCAGGAAGACCACGGCGAGGAGGAGGACCGGAAGCGTCGCCCCCGCGAGGCGCATCGCGGTCAGCGAGAGGCGCAGGGAGGAGGCCGACGGACCCCCCGCGAAAGTCCGGGCCGCGAAGTAGCCGGGAAGCGCCACCAGGGCCGTTCCCGGCGCCTTGTTCGAGTAGAGCCGCCCGTCGACCTCGGCGACATCCTCCATTCGGGGGCCGAGGATCCGGGCCGGCCCCGTCACCTCGAGGGTCCCGTCCTCGACGACCGCCGCCGCGAGGGCCCATCGCGTCGTCTCGTTCGGGGAGACGAAGTGCGGAAAGACCGGGACGACGAGGAGCGCGAGCAGGGCGAAGAGCCCCGCCACGGTCCACGACCCCGGGCTCCGCTGGAGACTCGTCATAATCTTCCGATCATGCGCCATGGGAAGCGGATCGCGGTCGTCATGCCCGCCTACAACGCCGAGAAGACTCTGCTCCGGAGCTTCGAGGAGATCCCGAAGGAGTTCGTCGACGACATCCTTCTCGTCGACGACGCCTCCAGCGACGGGACGGTGGCGCTCGCTCGCACGATCGAGGGTCTCGAGGTGATCGTCCACCCGGTGAACCGGGGTTACGGCGGAAACCAGAAGACCTGCTACGAGACGGCGCTCGCACGCGGAGCCGACATCGTCGTCATGGTCCATCCCGACCACCAGTACGACGCTTCGGTCCTCCACGACCTGATCGAGCCGATCGCCGAGGGGAAGGTCGACGCGATGTTCGGGAGCCGGATGCTCGGTGGCCGCCCCCTCGAGGGCGGCATGCCGAAGTGGAAATACCTCGCCAACATCTTCCTGACGGCCGTCGAGAACGCGACCTTCTACCTCTACCTCACCGAATACCACTCGGGGCTGAGGGCCTACTCGCGCCACTACCTCGAGACTGTGAACCTCGAGGCCTTCTCCGACGACTTCGTCTTCGACACCGAGATCATCGCGGCCGGAATCTGGAAGGGGATGCGGATCCGGGAGATCCCGATCGTCACCCGCTACTTCAACGAGGCGTCCCAGATCAACTTCTTCCGCTCGTGCGTCTACGGGCTGTCGATCCTGGCGGTGATGCTCCGCTACAAGCTCCAGAAGTGGGGCTTCAGGAACGACCCGGTCTTCCGGTGAAACGACTCCTTCCGGCGGCCGTCGCCGCGCTGCTCCTCCTCGTCGTCGCCCTCTCGAACCTCGATCTCCTCTCCGGGCGGGCGACACCGTCGTTCCGTGACATCGCCACGACGCAGCGTCCGGCCCGGGCCCTCTCATCTTCCCTGGGCAGCGCGTCCCTCAACCCGAACGCCTCCTTCGGGCAGCCCTTCCGGGGCAACCCGAACCTCGTCCTCGCCTATCCGTTCCCCGTGGCGCCCCGGTGGCTCGGCGTCCAGATCCTCCTCCACGCGGCGCTCGGAGGGTTCGGGTTCCTTCTCTTCCTGAGCCTCCTCGGCCGCACCCCGATCGCCGCCTTCGCGGGGGCGGTCGCCTTCTCGTTTTCCGGTTTCGCCCTCTCCTGCACCGCATTCCTGAACGCGGCGACGACGCTCGCGTGGATCCCCTGGCTCCTCGCATCCGTGGCCGCCGCACGGCTCGAGGGAAGCCGCCCGCTCCGGCTCGGGCTCCTCGGGGTCGCGGCGAGCGGCGCCCTGATTGCACACGCGGGCGAGCCGGCTCTCGGCCTCCTCGGAATCCTCCTCGCCTTCGCCTTCGCGCTGTCGGGACCGCGCGGAACGCGGCTCCGGGCCTCCGGCGCCCTTCTCGGCGGCGGCGTCGTCGCCGTCCTCGCTTCGGCGCCCTACCTCGTCGAAGTCCTCCGTGCGACGGAAGCCGCCTCCCGGCGCCTGCGCGGCTTCTCGTGGGCCGAGTTCTCCGCCGTCGGCTTCCACCCGCTGCGGCTGCTGGAGACGCCCTTTCCGTTCCTCTTCGGCGACCCCTCGCGGGTTCTCTCGGGCGCCTTCTGGGGCTTCGCCGCCTCCCAGGGCAACCCGCCCTACCTCGCCTCGCTCTCCTTCGGTGTCCTTCCGCTCGCACTTGCCGCGGCCTTTGCCGTCTCCCCGAGACGGCGCGAGGGGCGCTTCTGGATCGCCGCCGCAGGCATCGCAATCCTGGTCTCGTCCGTCCCGTGGATTCCCGGCGCCCGGACGGCCTACGAGGCCCTCCCGTTCCTCCACTCGGTCCGATACCCGGTGAAGGCTCTCCTCGTTGCCACGATCGCCGTCGCCGTCCTCGCCTCCCTCGCCGTCGAACGGCTCCTCCTCGAGGAAGCGCTCCCCCGCTGGCGCGCGCGCGCCGGGATCGCCTTCCTCGTCCTCGCCGGGCTCCTCGGCCTCGCCGCCCTCCTCGCCCGCGTGCGCCCCGAGCTGCCTCAGCGGCTGCTGCTCTCGCTCTGGGACCCCTCCTGGGCCTCGGACCCGGTCGTGGTCCTCGGTCCCGTCCTGGCGCGGCTCCCGCGCCAGGCGGCCGCGTCCGCCGCGCTGCTGCTGGTGGCGGGCCTGCTCCTCGCCCGCGGCCTCGCCGACCTGCGCGGCCGCGCGCTCCTCCTCCTCGCGCTCGCCGCCGAAGGGCTCACCGACGCACGCTTCCACCTCCCGCGCGCCCCTTCGGAGTGGTACGACCGCCCGTCGCCGCTCGTCGCTGCGGCGGCGCGCCTTCCGGGGCGCGTCTTCGAGAGGACCGGCAAGGACGTCGACGCCGTGCGGCGCGGTCTCGCGGGACCCCTTCTGGCCGACGAGCGCTACGCCCTCTCCCTCGCCCAGGTCTCCCAGGGCTGGTCGCTCGCCGGTGCGCCGCACGGGCTCCGCTACGCGTACGACCCGGACCCCGACGGGAGCTACACGCTCCTCGACCGCTTCACCAGGAACGTCGTGACGGCCCGGGAATGGCCCGCCCGTCTGAAGTGGCTCCGCGCGGCCGGCGTCGGGAGCGTCATCGCGGGCGACGTCCCGCCCGGCATGCCTGGCCTCGTTCCGGTTTTCACCGAGGGACGCTTCGGCCCGGCAGCGACGCTCTACCGCCTCGCAGACCCGCTCCCCGGCACGCGGCGGCTCTCGCGCGTCCGGGGCGCCGCCTCGGTCAGCGCGGCGGTGGCTCTCGTCGACGACGCGGCCTTCGACCCCGCCACCGACGGTGTCGTCGCGGGGCGCCCCCCGGCCGGCACCGACGTCTCCGACGCCGATCCCGGGGCCCGCGCCCGCGTCCTTGCCGAAGGCCCCGATGCCCTCGTCGTCGAGACGAGCGGCTCAGGCCCCGCGCTCCTTCTCGTCGACCGCTCCTTCACGCCCCGCGTGCGGGCGACGGTGAACGGCCGGGATGGAACGGTCTTCGCGACGCAGATCCACCTCGTCGGCGTCGCGGTGCCCGCCGGAGCCGCGCGGGTCGAGATCCTCCTGGCGCCCTGACGGCGGCCCCGGGGCTGGGGTCAGGTCTCGAACGGTGTATTGTTTAAAACAATAC
>CALBDV010000143.1 GCA_937927565.1 uncultured Holophagales bacterium | reverse complement strand
CGTCGGGAAGGGGGGCGGTCAGGTCGGCCAGGCTGAAAACTCTGCCTTCGAAGGTGAAGGGTTTTCAACAGCAGCCTGACTGCGATGCCCGATCCGTCCATCCTGGTGTCCGGGCATGCTTCTCCCGGAAGGCGAGGTTCAGAGCGGCGTCCGGCAGACGATGCCCCTGCCGCCCTCGCCGAGCGGAACGATCGATTCAGCCGCAATGCCATTGATAGTCGAAGCTCCTGTCGCTGACTCCACGATGGCACCCCGGTTGCGCAACGCGTCATCGATGGTTCCGAGGATTGAGCCCGCCCCGAACGACTCGCCGACGCTTCTCTAACTCGTCGGGAGGATCGCCTCGCCGGACGTCCAGCAGCCGAAGGCCCTGATCGCGGAGAGGCCGAACCCGTCGCCCTCGACCTCCGCCACCTTCTGCCGCACGTTCGAGCCTGGGTCCTCCGGGAGAGAGAGAGGTCTGGCGAGTCCGAGTGACGCGCCCTCGACCGACGGAACCGAAAGGAGAAGAGGTCATGGAACGGATGCTGGTCGTGGTGTTCGACAACGAGAAGAAGGCTTACGAGGGCGAGTCGGCGCTCAAGCAGCTCGAGCGCGAAGGCCTTCTCACGGTCTACGAACGAGCGGTGATCGTGAAGCACGCCGAGGGGACGGTCGGCTTCAAGCAGGTCGATGAGAAGGGACCGCTCGGATCGCTGGCCGGCACGGCTGTCGGGGCGCTGGTAGGGCTCCTGGGAGGGCCGGTGGGCGCCGTCATCGGTGCGGCGTCGGGTCTCGTGCTCGGCGCGCTCTACGACGTCGAAAGCGCCCGTGTCGGCGGGGACTTCCTCGACGATGTCTCGAGGTCGCTGACGCCGAACAAAGTCGCGGTCGTGGCGGAGGTCGAGGAAGAGTGGACGACGCCCGTCGACACGCGGATGGAGGCGCTCGGCGGGACCGTGCACCGCCGCGCTCTCTGGGCCGTGCAGAAGACCGTCCACGAGGAGGAGATCGGCGCGATGAAGGCGGATCTCAAGCAGTTCAAGAACGAGCTCGTGGAGGCCCAGGCCGACCGGCGCGCGAAGCTCCAGAAGAAGATCGATCAGCTCGAGGCAAAGGTGACGGCGCAGCTCGAGAAGTCCAGGCAAAGGCTCGAGGCGTTCGAGGCGCGCCAGGCGGCGAAGAGAGACGTCCTAAAGGAGAACGCCGCCGCCGCCGCCCGGGCCGTCGAAGAGCTGGCACACACCCGCGTCTGAAACCACGAGATCCGAAGGGCGGAGTCGTCATGACCACCGACACGCGGTCCCGCGAGGTCTCCCGACAACCTGGCTGGAGCGTCTTCCCTGGCATC
>CALBDV010000142.1 GCA_937927565.1 uncultured Holophagales bacterium | reverse complement strand
GGAGCTGCGTGTAGACGGAGACGACCGCCTCGAAGAACCACTGCTCCTCGAGCCCCACCTCGTACTCCGGGTGGCGCACGAACGGGAGGTGCTGGTGGAGGACGAGCGACCAGTAGCCCTTCTCCGGCGGGGCGGAGTGGTTTCGCCTCTTCCAGTAGAGGTACTGGTTGTAGCGCCACTGGTCCGGTCCGACGGGGATCTCCACGTCGTGCGCGGGGGCGTGGATCGAGCCCCAGGTCACGTGCACCTCGGCCGGCTCGTCCTTTCCACGGGGAACGAAGACCGAGTTCGACCGGGCGACCTTCTCGAAGAAGGTCGTTCCGTGAGCCCGGTAGCCGATCTCGGCGACGTAGTCCCGTCCCGCCGCGGCCTTCACCCAGTAGCAGACCTTGTCGGCGAGGTAGTCGTCCACCTCGAAGTACGTGTTCGCGTTGAACCCGTCGAACGAGATCCCGGTCACGTCGTAGACGCGGAGCAGGAGCGAGTTCTTCTCGAAGAAGTCCGCGCCGAAGCGCGCCTTGAGCTCCTCGCGCGCGGACGACCCCACCTCGAAGATGCAGTAGATGCTCTGGGGGTCGCACGGGACGAGGTAGACGTAGGTCTCGTCGTAGAAGTCCGAGAGGAACGGCAGCTCCTTGAGAACCTTCTGGAACGGCGTCTCCGGGACGTCGGGATCCCAGGGCGGCGGCGGAAGGGGATCCTGCGAAGGGCGACCGACTTTCGCGTGCCCGTCGAAATCGGGCACGTCTTCGGTGCCGGGGACGGTGGTCGGCGGGGCCGCGGGATCGGACGGGATCGACTCGGGCTCGGGAACCGGAGCGAGACTCGGAGCCTGGGGCTCGGTCATGGCCTTGGTCGCCTCCTTCGCTTTTCGGAGCGCCGGGGTCGTCGGCTTCCTCGTGCTCGCCGGGACCTTCGGTGCTTTCGAGACCTTCGGCGCCTTCTGGCCCTTCGGGGCCTTCGGGGCCTTCGGGGATTTCGGGGGTTTCGGGGATTTCGCGGAAATGGACGGTGGCTGAGCTTCCGGGGCGCCGGGGGTCGCGACGACGTCGGGCACCGGCATGGCCTTCTTCGCCGCGGCGGCCTTCCGGAGAGGGGCCTTCTCGGCCCTGGCTCCCTTCCCGGGGGCGGTCGCTGTTTTCGGGTTGGAGTTCTTCTTCTTTTCCATGGTCCTCGTTCTGGTCGGTTCGGGTTTCATTGGCCCCGCGAGGACACGACGTCCCGCCGTAGGGCCAGAGGCCGATCCGTAGCTCCCGGTCTCGGGTCCCTGTCGGGCGGCCTCAGAGATGATACGGGATTGCCCGTGAAGATCCCGTTCAGGTTCCGAGAGCCTGTTCGAGGTCGGCCAGGAGGTCGTCCGGATGCTCGAGACCGATCGAGAGCCGGATCAGGTCCCCGGGTGCGGTCGAAGCCGGCCCTTCGCTCGTCGCCCGGTGCTCGACGAGGCTCTCGACGCCGCCGAGCGACGTCGCCCGCGTGAAGAGGCGCGTCCTGCCCACGGCCCTGATCGCGGCTTCCGTTCCCGCCCCGACGTGGAACGAGATCATCGAGCCGAAGGCGCTCATCTGGCGACGGGCCGTCTCGTGCCCCGGGTGTGAAGGAAGGCCCGGGTAGTTCACTTTGGAGACGGCCGGGTGGGCCGCGAGGGCGCCGGCCACCGTGAAGGCCGTTTCCGACTGGAACCGCGCCCTCACGGCGAGCGTCCGAAGCCCTCTCAGGACGAGCCACGAATTGAAAGGAGAAGAGACGGCCCCGAGGATCGTCCGGACGTGACGCACCTTCTCGAGGTGATCGCCCTTCCTCGAGAAGACGAGCGCCCCTCCCTGAACGTCGCTATGCCCTCCCATCCCCTTCGTCGTGGCGTGCAGGACGACGTCTGCGCCCAGGTCCAGCGGCCGCTGGAGGATCGGCGTCGCGAACGTGTTGTCGACGAGAACGAGCGCGCCGACCTCTCTGGCGACCGCGGCGGATGCCGCCAGGTCGGTGATCTTCAGGAGCGGATTCGACGGGCTCTCGAGCCAGACGAGCCTCGTTTCGGGCCGCAGGGCTCCGGAGAGGGCGCCCGGCAGGTCCAGCGGCGCGAACGAAGCCGTCAGCCCCCAGGCGGGAAAGAAGTCCCGCACGGCGACGCGGTAGCCGTAGTAGACGTCTTCCGGCAGGACGACGTGGCTCCCGGGCGGGAGGGCCTGTGCGACCGCGAGACCGGCCGCCATTCCCGACCCGAAGGCGAGGGCCGCCTCGCCCCCTTCCAGCCTCGCGAGCGCCTCCTCGAGGAGGTCCTGGGTCGGATTCGACTCGCGAACGTAGGTGTGCCCCGCGAGCGGACGCCCGGCCTCGTCGCGCCCGAAGGTCGTAGAGAGGTGGATGGGAGGGGCGACGGCGCCCGTCGACGGGTCGACGGCAAAGCCGGCATGGACGGCGACGGTCTCGATCCTCATGGCCGGAAAGCCTACAGGAGTCCGCGGGGGTCCCTGTGGAAGAATCCCCGCGTGCTCGCGACCTTTCCGTCTCTCGCGCCTCTCTTCGTCCTGGCCCTCGCCGTCGCGCCCGGCGTCGAACCGCCTCCGACGGCACGCCCCGACCTCGCGTCCGGCCTCGAGTCCGGGCGCAAGGGCCTCGCGCGTTACCAGTGGCGCCTCAGGACCGAGATGAAGGTCGACGGCGTCTCCCGCCTGACGAAGCTCGAGGACGTTCACCTCGGCCCCGACGGCGGGCTCGTCACGAAGAAGACGGTCAAGTACGACCGGCGCCCGGAACCGACGCCGTATCCGCGCAACGACCCGCGCGCAGACCAGCAACGCCCGCTGACGCAGGTGGAAGAGGAGCGACTCGCCGAGGCGGCGATGGAGGTCATGCAGCTCTACGCCCGCCTCTCCCCCGACGTCGTCCGGCGCTGGCAGGAGGGGGCCGAGCTTCTCCCGCCGGACCCCGCCCGAAAGGGCCTCGTCCGGATGAAGGGCCGCGGCCTGGCCCGCCCGCAGGACGAGGCGACCCTCTACCTCGACGAGAAGAGCCGCCTCGTGGACGAGATCGAAGTCAAGACGACCGTCTCGCCCGAGATCCGGGACATCGCGTTTCTCCGGGCCGAGTTCGAGAAGCTCCCCGCGCCCGGCGCACCGCCGGGCCTGCGGGCTCCCGGACGTATCTACCTGAACATGCAGTTCCAGGGACGGCGCGTGACGCTGGAGATGACGACGACCGACTACAGCTCCTGGCCCTGAACCGGCGGGGCGGAACGCCGCGCCTTCGACCGGTCACATCGAGGCGACGCCGTCCTTCCGGCGGCTCGCTGCAACGGTTCCCCCGGCCACGAGGAGCGCCACTCCGCACGCCACCAGGACGGCCGGAGCTCCCGCCACGGAAGCGGCCGCCCCGGCAGCCACGTTCCCGAGCGGCATCCCTCCCCGGAACGCCAGCCCGTAGATGCTGATGACGCGGCCCCGCATCGAATCGCCGACGCTCGTCTGGACGAGAGTCATGAAGCTCGAGAAGACGACCATCAGGCAGGCTCCCGCGACGACGAGGAAGGCGAACGAGAGGGGCGTCGACCGGGAGAGACCGAACCCGGCGGTGAGGAGGCCGTAGGCGAAGAGCCCGATCGCACCGATGAAGCCGCGTCGGCGCATCCGCGAGGCCGTCGTCGCGACGACGAGGCCCCCGAGAACCGCGCCGCAGCCGAAGGCGGAAAGAAACGCGCTGTAGCGACCGGCGCCGGCGTGGAAGACCTCCCTCGCGAAGACGGGCAGGAACGTCACGAGGGGAATCGAACAGGCGCTCCCCAGGAATGCGAGGGCGACCAGGCCCCTCAGGTCCCTTCGCCCCCAGACGACTCCGACGCCCTCCTTCAGCCCTTCCAGGATGCTCGCCTCTCCCCCTCCCGCCGCGGGGCTGCGCGGGATCGCGAGGAGCGCGGCGACGACCGCCACGAAGGAGAGCCCGTTCAGTCCCATGCAGCCGGCCGCGCCGAGCTTATGGAACGCCAGGCCGGCGATTCCAGGCCCGATCACGCGCGCCAGGTTGAACTGGATCGAGTTCAGCGCGATCGCCTTCGGGATCTCCTCGGGCGGAACCAGGGTCGGGAAGAGCGCCTGGAAGGCGGGCGCCCCGAAGGCCTGCGCGAGCCCCGAGAGGAAGGAGAGCGCCAGGATCGACCCGAGCGTGACCTCGCCGGCGAGGATGAGGACCATCAGGCCGAGAGCGCAGCTCATCTGGACGACCTGGGAGACGAGGAGGATCCGCCGCCGCTCGGCGCGGTCCGCGAGGACGCCGCCGAAGAGGGAGAAGACGAGAAATGGCGCGTCGCCGAGAAATGCGTCCATGCCGAGCCAGAACGGGGAGCCAGTGAGCGTCAGGACGAGCCATCCCTGCGCGACCCGCTGCATCCACGTTCCCACGCTCGAGACGAGCGATCCCGCCCAGAGGAGCCGGAAGTCGCGGTGACGAAGGGGCGAGAAAGCCCGAGGCAGTCGGGGCACGGAACGTCAGTTTCGCACGTGCGTCCGGCCGGCTCAGGCGCCAGGCCCCGGCGACGCATCCCCCCAGCCGGGCTCGTCCGCCGGCACCGCCGCGAGGGCGGAACCGAGACGGCTCCCCCACACCTCCGCGTCCGACGGCCGCTCCCCCGGGGCCTTTGCGAGGGCTGAAAGGACGAGCTGGTCGACCTCGGACGGGAGCCCGGGACGGAAGAGGGAGGGCGGGGACGGCTCGGCAGTCAGGATCTCGTTGAAGATCGCGCCGACGGCTTCGGACTTCACGAGCCGCAGGCCGGTGAGCGCCTCCCAGACGACGGCTCCGAGGGCGTAGATGTCGGTCGACGCGGAGAGTTCCTCGTCCATCACCTGCTCCGGCGCCATGAAGGCGGGCGTTCCGACGACCATGCCGGTCCTCGTCAGCGCCCGTCCGGCTTCCGGGGCCTGAGCGAGGCCGAAGTCGACCACCTTTACGCGGAGCCGGTCACCTTCACGCGTCAGGACCAGGTTCTCGGGCTTCACGTCTCGGTGCACGACTCCGGCCCGATGAGCCGCAGCCAGCGCCGCCCCGGCCTGACGGGCGACCTCGCCCACCTGCGCGGGCGTGCCTCTTCCCTCGACGGCCAGGAGGCTTCCGAGGTCCCGGCCGCGCAGGCGCTCCATGACGAGGAAGAGCGAGCCGTCGTCGAGCTCGCCGGCATCGAACAACGCCGTGACGCCGGGATGCGAGAGCCGTGCGAGCGTGTTCGCCTCGCGGACGAACCGGAGGCGGATTCCCGGATCCGCGTTCAGGTCCAGCCGGACGATCTTGATGGCCACCTCGCGCGGGAGGCGGAGGTCCTCCGCGAGGAACACGGTACCCATCCCTCCCTCGCCGAGGACCGAAAGGAGTCGGTAGCGGTCCCGAACGACGGCAGGCAGAAGCCGCGAGGAGTCGAGCGGCGTCCCGTCGTCGGGGCAACGCGCCACTTCCGAGAAGACCCGCCTGCAGCGGGGACAGACGCCCGCGGGGACGACACCGCGGCTCTTCATCGCCGCCCGCGCCGTCTCGCGCGCCGATTCGGCCTCGGCCAGCCGCCGCCGCACGTTCCGGATCTCGAGGGCGCCGCCGAGCTGGTGCGCGAAACCGGCGAGGAGTCTCCGGCGGGATTCGTCCCAGGTGGCCCCCGCGGGAACGGCGACGGCGCCGAGCAGGTCCCCGATCGCACCGCGCGCGGGGAAGAGGGCCGCATCTCCGGACGAAAGGAACGCGCCCGGCGCGGCCGCCTCGGCGTCGGCGCGCGTCGGGTCCGGAACGCCTTTGCCGGCGAGGCGCGTCGTGCTTCCGCTCTCCTCGAACGCGAAGACGCCGACCGTCGCGACGCCGAGCGCCTGCGCCAGCTCGGCAGCCACCGCGAATGCCCAGGAGCCCAGATCGAGCTGGGCCTCGGGGCGCCTCTCGAGGAGCTGCGCGATCCGGGCCTGCGCCTCCTCGAGTCGCGCGTTCGTTTCCGTCAGCTCTCTCGTCCGCTCCTCTACCCGGGCCTCCAGCTCCGCGGCTCGCCGGCGGAGGCTCCTCGTTCGCAGGCGCACGACGACGACGACCCCCGCGAGGAAGAGGAGCGACGTTCCCGCCTTCGCCCAGGCGGTCCCCCACCACGGGGGATCGACGACGAAGTGGAAGCGGACGGGGCGCGGGCTTCGGATCCCCGATGCGGCGATGGCCTGCGCCTCCAGGGTGTAGCTCCCCGGAGCGAGACCGGCGTAGCGGATCCGAGCCTCGGAGTGGGGCGGTGAGAAGTCGGGCTCGAGCGGCAGCAACCGTTCCGAAAAGAGGGTCCGCTCCTCGGAGAAGAACGTCGGCGACCTGAGGGCCACGGTGATCGACGCTGCTCCGTAGGGCACGGGACGGCCGCCGACCGGACGGCCTCGCGCGTCGACGACGCCCGCGATCGCGATGGCCGGAGGCGGCGGCTGTCGGCGTGGCCTCGCGACGTCGACGAGAGACAGCCCGCCCTCCATGCCGACCGCGAGGCGGCCGTCCGGCAGCGCCACGAGGCACCCCTCGGCCGTCGTGCTCGCGCCGACGAGGCCGCTCCCCGCGTCGAGCCGCTCCACGATGACGTCGTCCTGAACCCGGTACAGCGCGTACGACGTCGCGACCCAGAGGGCGCCTCCCGCTTCGACCACCGATGCGATCCAGGGGTCGTCCAGGAACCTGTTCACGCTCTCCACCGGTCGGGCGCGCCCCTTCTCGAGCCGGTAGAGCCCGCGGTCGGTGCCGACGAGGACGCCACCGCGAGAGGCGAGGACGACGCGGCAGAATCCGGAAGGAAGGCCGTCCCCCACGCCCAGCCTGTGGAACCGGGCGCCGTCGAATCGAAGGAGGCCCTTCCCGTCGGTCCCTATCCAGATGGTGCCGTCCGGATCCATCGCGATCCCGCGCGTCTCGCCGACCGCCTCTCCGTCGAGCTCGGTCGTGGCGACGGCGTCTCGCGGAGTTCGGGACCTCTCGTCCCACCGGAAGCGGACGACGCCGTCGAGGGTCGTCACCCAGATCGAGCCGTCTCTCGCGCGCGCGACGTCGAAGACGCGTCCGCGCCCGGCGAGCGGCAGCTCGGGAAACCGGCGCGTCCCGGCAGCCGACACGTGAACGAGTCCCCGAGGCGTTCCCGCGAGGACCTCGTCGCCCCCCAGAGGAAGAAGCGCCCAGACCGCCGCCTCGGCGTCATCGAGAGGCATGCGCCGGACGACGCCCTCCTGCACCACAGAGAGGCCCTCGGTGTGCCCGACGAGGAAGCGTCCGCCGGACGCCGGCGCAACGGTGTAGACCATGCCTCCGAGGTCCGGGAGCCGGGAAGGAATGGATCGGAGGTCGAGGTCGAAGATCTTCACGAGACCGGCCTCGGTGGCGAGCCAGAGGATTCCGTTCCGGTCGATGGTGGCGCCCGAGACCGTTGCCGCGGGGAGCCCCTCGTTCAGGCCGATCCACTCCGGCGCCCTCCCGTCCCTGACCAGCAGGAGTCCGCTGGCCTCGGTCGGGATCGCCCAGCCGTCGGCGAGCCTCGCCAGGCCGTTCGGCTCAGCCGCCGAGGGGATCCCGGCCTCGAGAATCGGCGGAAGCTTTCCGCCCGCGAGGCGCACGAGGCCGCGCCCGAGAAGGACGACGAGGTCCGGCCCGTCCCGGGCGATCGCCAACGGCGGCCCGAGCTCCGGCGGGATCGGCACGAGAGCGACGGCGTTCCCGGGCGAGAGCCGCGCAATCCCTTCGGCAGAGCCGGCCCAGCACGAACCGTCCTCCGCCGGCCCCAGGGCGAGGACCTTCGTGCCGAAGCCCTGTGGAAGCGTCACCGCTTCGACGCGCCCCTCGCGCAGGCGGAAGACGCGCCCTCCTTCGGCCATCCAGAGCTCGCCGGCGGACGCCGCCAGGAGCGTCGGTCGCAGCCCGCTCTCCCGGATCGAAGGGGGCAGCGGAACGACGCGGGGCTCCCCCAGCGATCCTGCGACGGGAGCGATTCGCGCCAGCCCTTCCTGCGTCGCCGCCCAGACCGATCCGTCCCCGGTCACCGCCAGGGCGCTCACCGAGTCGTGAGGAAGGCCGTCACGGGACGTGAGGCTCTCGAACTTCCGGCCGTCGTAACGCGAGACGCCGTAGGAGGTCCCCGCCCAGATCATCCCGTCGCGGTCCTCGGCGACACAGAAGACCTGGGAGTACTTCAGGCCGTCCGAGACGCCGTAGATCCGGAGCGCGGGACGGGACGCCTCCGCCAGCCCCGCGCCCAGGAGGGCGGCGGCGAGCGCGAAGACGCCCCCGCGGGCGCCCCGCATCCGCGAGGGACGGGACGATCCCTTCACACGGGCCTTCCCCCGAATGCTACCCGCCTTCCCGGAAGAGACGGATCGCATCTCGCCGTGCTAGCGTTGGCGGTTGCCCGCGGGCCGCCCGGCCCGCCCTTGCAAGGAGGCATTCGTGCTGCGCACACCCGTCGTCTTCCTCACCGGAGCCAGCGGAGAGATCGGCCACACGCTCATCGAGCGGCTCTCCGAGGACGGGACCCGGCCCGTCGTCACGCTCGACCTCAAGCCCCTCGATCCCTCGATCGCGCCCCGCGTGACGAGGCAGTTCACGGGGTCGATTCTCGATCACCAGCTCCTCGAACGGATCCTCTCCGAGTTCGAGGTCGACCAGATCTTCCACCTCGCGGCGCTCCTCTCCACGCGGAGCGAGTTCACCCCGGTCACGGCGCACCAGGTGAACGTCGAGGGGACGATGGCGATGCTCGAGTTCGCCCAGCAGCAGGGCGAGTCGCACGGGCGGCCGGTCGTCTTCATGTATCCCTCCTCGATCGCGGCCTACGGCATGCCCGGCCTCGACGTGAAGGCAAAGGCCGGGAGAGTGAAGGAGGACGACTTCACGAACCCGACGACGATGTACGGCTGCAACAAGCTCTACTGCGAGCAGCTCGGCCGCTACTACGCCCGCCACTACAAGCAGCT
>CALBDV010000141.1 GCA_937927565.1 uncultured Holophagales bacterium | reverse complement strand
TCGCCCTCGGCGGCCTCGTCTACCCGATCCTCCGCGACGACGGCTACCCCGAGGGGTTCTCCCTCGGCCTCGTGACGGCCTCCGGGAGCCTCGGCCTCCTCTTCGCGCCTTCGCTTCCCGTCATCCTCTACAGCGTCGTCGCGTCGGTCCCGGCCGATTCGCTCTTCATCGCGGGCCTCGTTCCCGGACTCCTGCTCGTCGTCCTGACGGCGGCGTGGGGCATCCGGCAGGGGCTCCGTCTCGACGCGGCGGGCCGGCAGAGACCTCGTTTCCAGCTGCGCGAGCTGGCGGCCTCGTTCTGGCAGGCGAAGTGGGAGCTGGCGCTGCCGGTCCTCGTCATCGTCCTCTTCGCGAGCGGTTTCGCGTCGATGGTCGAGGCCTCGGCCGCGGCGTGTGCCTACGCCGCCGTCGTCGAGTGCTTCATCACCCGCGACATCCACCCCTTCCGCCAGCTCCCCGGAGTTCTCGTGAAGGCGGGGGCTCTCATGGGCGCCGTCCTCATCCTCCTCTCGGTCGCCATGGGGCTGACGAGCTGGCTCGTCGACGCGCAGATCCCGACGGCGCTCCTCGAGTGGGTAAAGACTCACGTCTCCTCGCCGCTCGTCTTCCTCCTCGTCCTGAACGTGATCCTGCTCGTCCTCGGGAGCGTCCTGGAGATCTACTCGGCCATCGTCATCCTGGCGCCGCTCGTGGCGCCGATGGGGGCCGCGTTCGGGATCGACCCGATCCACCTCGGGGTCATCTTCCTGGCGAACCTCGAGCTCGGCTTCCTCTTCCCGCCGGTCGGGCTCAACCTCTTCCTCTCCTCGTCGCGCTTCGGCATCCCGCTGCCGAAGCTCTACCGCCACGTCGTGCCGTTCCTCCTGATCCTCGGCGCGGGCGTCCTCCTCATCACCTACGTCCCGGCGATGTCGACGGGGATCCTTTCGCTCCTGGGGAGGCGGTAGAAGCGGCGGATCGGCAGAGCGGACCCCCGGTCGAGGCGGGAGGAACGCGGCGGGCCGCGGGCGCCAGGGCGCCCGCGGCTCGCCGGCAAACGCTGCTAGACGGTTCCCGCCTTCGCCCGCGCGGCCTGCTGGGCCTGGATCGCGGTGAGGTTGATCGTGAAGACGATGTCCTCGACGAGGCAGCCGCGGGACAGGTCGTTCACCGGCTTGGCGAGGCCCTGGAGCATCGGGCCGATGCTGACGACGTTCGCCGAGCGCTGGACCGCCTTGTAGGTGACGTTCCCCGTGTTCAGGTCGGGGAAGATGAGGACGGTCGCCTTTCCGGCGACGGCCGATTTCGGCGCCTTCAGGCGCGCGACGTCGGGCATCACGGCCGCGTCGTACTGGAGCGGGCCGTCGAGGGCGAGGTCCGGACGCAGCTCGCGCGCGATCCGGGTCGCTTCCTTCACCTTCTCGACGTCCTCGCCGGTACCGCTCGCACCGGTCGAGTAAGACAGCATCGCCACCCGCGCCGGGACGCCGAAGGCGATGGCCGAGTCGGCGCTCTGGATCGCGATGTCGGCGAGCTCGGCCGCCGTCGGGTTCGGGTTCACGGCGCAGTCCCCGAAGACGAGGACCTGGTCGGGGAGGCACATGAAGAAGATGCTCGACACGAGGTTGCAGCCCGGGACCGTCTTGATGATCTGGAGCGCGGGCCGGATCGTGTGGGCCGTCGTGTGGATCGCGCCGGAGACGAGGCCGTCGGCCTCGTTCAGCGCCATCATCATCGTCCCGACCATGATCGCGTCCTGCAGCTCGGCCTCGGCCCGGTCGGGGGTCATTCCCTTGCTCTTCCGCCGCTCCACGAGCGCATCGATGTACCGCGGGGCCACCTCGCCGGGATTCACGATCTCCACGGAAGCGGGGAGCGTGACCCCCTGGCGCGCCGCGACGTCGCGAACCTCGTCGGGATTTCCCAGGAGGACGCAGTGCGCGATGCCCTTGGCGGCGACGATGGCGGCGGCCGCCACGGTGCGCGGCTCGGCCCCCTCGGGAAGGACGATCCGCTTCACGTCTTCCCGGGCCGTCTCGATGAGGCGGTGGCGGAATGCGGGCGGGGAGAGGCGCGGCACGCGCGCCGGCTTGCCGAAGGCGCGGGCCCAGCCGAGGTCGACGTAGTCGGCGACGTAGCTCATCGTCTTCTCGACGCGCTCGGCGTCGTCGACCGGGATCGTCGGATTCATCGAGGCGACCTGCGTCGCGGCGCGATAGCTCGAGGCCTGCACCTGCAGGAGCGGAAGGCCGGCGTCGAAGACCTTTCGGCACAGGTCGAGGACGCGGCGGTCGGGGGCGAGGCCGCCCGTCAGGACGACCCCAGCGAGCGGCGTGCCGCTCTGGACCGTCATCGCGGCAGCCAGGAGGATGTCGCTCCGGTCGCCCGGGGTGATGACGAGGGTCCCCGGCTTCATCGCCTTCAGGGCGTTCGGGACGGTCATCGCGCAGACCGCGACGTCCTTCACTCGCCGGGTCCGGCCCTCGCCCGGGAAGAGCACCTGGGCGTGGAGCGCGTCACCGATGTCCTTCACGCGGGGCGCCATCAGGTCCGAGTTGCACGGCACGATCGCGATCGGGCGGAGCCCCTCGGCCTCGAGCGCCGCGCGGTGCTCCTTCAGGCACGCCTCCGAGAGCCCGGGAACGGCGCACCCCGCGCAGCCGGCGGAGCCCGGCCCGAAGGAGTCGGCGTCGATCTCGCCGGAATCCCCCTTGCGCTCGCAGATCCGGTTCAGGATGCAGCCGACGGTCCGTCCCTCGGAGAGGGCGCCGAAGCCCCGGGCCGCGATGGCGACCGTCTCGGCCAGCTCGACCGCCGTCTGGTCGGACGGCGCGGCGACGAGGACGAGCTCGGCGTCGAGCGCCTTCAGCATCAGGGCGTTCACGCGGGAGGAGTGAACCATCCCCATCTCGGGGTGCATCCCCTGGACGATCAGGACGTCGACGTCCTCGCCCGCCTGGTTGGCGATGGCGACGACGCGCTCCATGAGCGTCTGGTCGTCGCCCGCGGCGAGGAGCGCCTCGGCCTCGCCGCGCGGGACGGCGGGCGGAATGGCGAAGTGGGCGCCGAGGGAGAGGAGCGGGATCGTGTGGTCGGGCTCGCGGTTCGCGACCGGCTTGGCGAAGGCGACGCGGATCCCCTCGCGGTCGAGGGCGCGGACGATGCCGAGGCAGGCGGTCGTGATGCCGACGCCGCGGCCGGCGGGGGCGACGAGGACGGTCGTACGCATGGTGTCTCTTCTGTCCTTCCTGCTTCAGACGCCCCGGGCGATCCGCTCGGCATCCTCGGCAATCATCAGCTCCTCGTTCGTCGGAACGATCAGGGCCTGTGGCCTTTCGCCGTTCGTGATGCGTCCTCCCTGGGCGCGGCCGTGGGTGGCGTTGGCCGCGGCGTCGAGGGTCAGGCCCAGGAACCCGAGGCGACCGATCGTCATCTGGCGGACCGTCGTCGAGTTCTCTCCGATGCCACCCGTGAAGACGAGCGCGTCGAGGCGGCCGAGGGGGACGACGAGCGCAGCGATCGTCTTGGCGAGGCCGTAGCAGAAGAGGTCGAGGGCGAGCTTCGCCCTCTCGTTCCCTCCGGCCGCTGCCTCTTCGACCGTCCGCATGTCGTTCGAAAGCCCCGAGACGCCGAGGAGGCCCGACTTCTTGTTCAGGACGTCGAGGATCTCCTTCGGGTGCCTGCCCATCGCATCGGCGACATGGCCGATGATCGCCGGGTCGATCGAGCCGCTGCGGGTCCCCATCATGAGCCCCTCGAGCGGGGTCAGCCCCATCGTCGTGTCGACGCTCTTCCCGTTCTTCACCGCCGCGCAGGAGCATCCGTTGCCGAGGTGCGCCGTCACGATCCCGTGGTCGTCCACGGGGAGCCCCAGGAGGCGCACGGCCTCGCGGGCCACGAAGCGGTGGCTCGTCCCGTGGAAGCCGTAGCGGCGGACGCCGTACTTCTCGAGCCACTCGTGCGGGACCGGGTAGGTGTAGGCGACCGGCGGCATCGTCTGGTGGAAGGCGGTGTCGAAGACGCCGACCTGCAGGAGCCCCGGGAAGAGGTTCTGCGCGATCCGGATGCCGACGAGGTTCGGCGGGTTGTGGAGCGGCCCGAGGGGGATGCACTCCTCCACCTTCGCGATGACCTCCGGCGTGATCGCCATGGAGCCCGCGAACTTCGAGCCGCCGTGGACGACGCGGTGCCCCACCGCCAGGAGGCCGTCGGCGAGCCCGAGCTCGCGCAGGACGTCGACGATGGCGTGAAGCGCCTCGTCGTGGAGCGCGCCGGCGATCGGCTTCGAGGTCTTCGTGCCGTTGCGCTTGACGTCGAGGGAGGCCTCGGGCGAGCCGAGCCTCTGGGCGATGCCCGAGACGTGCTCGACGGGGGCGTCGGGATCGATGACCGCGAACTTGAGGGACGAGGATCCGCAGTTGAGGACGAGTACGTTCATGCCCTTCTTCCCGTGCCGGGGGATGCCGGGCGAGGCCACAGGGGAGAACTCTCCCCCGCGTTCGTCCGAGCAGCGTTCCGGCGTGTCGTTCTGATTCTGATGACAGTCTCCGGCGGCGCCTCCCCGTACCCGCCGGAAACCACTTCCGGGGCGCCCAGGAGGCAAGCGGGTCATCATAACGCGCTGCGTTGAGGCGGGCGAGCCCCGGATCCAGCCCCGGATCCTGCCCCGGATCCTGCGATCCCGCGGATCCCGGGAATCACCGAGGTTCCGGGAACCAGACCGCCGCGCG
>CALBDV010000140.1 GCA_937927565.1 uncultured Holophagales bacterium | reverse complement strand
TCGGCTGTCTGGGGAGAAGCGACGTGCCCCGACGACAGGTCAACGCGTTCGGGGTCGAAGAAGAGGACGGTCAGGGGCGCCGTTGTGACAATCATCGGGATGTAGGAAATGAGTTCGATGCCTGATGCGTTGGCACCCAGCGACTCGGACTCCTGAGCAGCCAAGGCGAGGCCTGACTGTATCAGCTCTGAACCCCATCCCTCGATTGTTCTTCGATCGAGGCTATCGAACGCAGAGCCCTTCTTTACGCTCATCGCGCAGAACTCGGAGTGATACGAGGGTGGGCCGCATGAGACCTTCCGCCAGGAAGTGCCCGCGGCTGTACCCGGTTGTGCGCAGAGGACCCGAACCTGATTGCTCTTGGCAGCGTCGTTCTGGCGGACGGGAAATACCCAGTGCCCCTCGACGCGCTTGCATTCGATTACCAGACGCGAACGATAGAGTGCGCGAGTTATCTCGTCGTTCTTTTGACCGCCGAGAACGATATCGATGAAGCGCTTGTCGCCCCTCACCGGATGGTCCCACGGATGCTCGCGCGCCAAGAGATGCCAAAGGGTTACTCCTTCCCACTTCTTGGCGATCGCGGCAAGAGCGGCCTCGAGCGGGTAGCCGCTGGCGTTGGCGACAGCGATCGGGTTGATGCCGTTACTCATCGTGGATGTGCCCTCCGGGGTCTGACCGCAGCATCAGCGGCGAGCGCAGCGTAATCCGCTGCCTGAGGGGTTAGCCGGCATCCTTCCCAGTGGGCGATGCGGCCGATGAACGAACAGGGCGCTTTGAGAGCGCAAGAAGAGCGGCGCCGACGATGATTACTGCGAGCAGGAACAGCGTGGCGTGGCGGTACGAAATGAAGACGCCGCCATTCTCGGATACCAAGCGAGGAACAGGTCGGGCTACTTGAATGGCACCGAGCCCATCCTTGTGAGTAAGCCGAGCAGAATTCAAGGAGAGAAGGCCCATGCCCCAGGCAAAGACCTCCATTGAAGCTCCGGGCCGCAGCTCGCCGACATCGATGAGGCCCTTCGTAGTCTGAACCGTCGTCGTTCCATCTGCGCCCCGCAAGGTAACGTGACCGTTTACCCAGTTGGGGAACGAAAGCTGCACCGCGGACAGGGTGGTCGAACCTGTATTCCGGACTGTGCAGACGATGAGCTTCTCCTGTAAGCGCCATGGAGAGTGAATGCCCTCTGCATAGCGCCCGAGTACCGTGGTGATGACCGGCCGAAGGTCCTCTCGAAGCGGGGCCGAGGGAACGAGCTTCTGGAGGGCCTCGTCCTTCAGGAGAGTCTCGGTGGCCTTGGCCGGCAAGGCCCGCGCGTCCTCAAGAAGTTCGGCGGGCAAGAGCGCGGGCGTTTCCAGGATATCGGCCACGAGCGTCGGTGTCGGGCGAAGCTGCTGCCATAGAGACGTGGCGCCGAGTAGGACGCCTACCAGCAATGCGAGGAGCTCGATGGGCAGCTTCAGGCGCTCGAGGAGGTCTTTGAGCCTGGAGGGGTTCTGCATAGATTCAGTCTACGCGCTGGATTTCGTGCTCAGGAATGCTTGAGATGGGTTGGTGACGCGCACTAACCCATCTCGGCAGGCGCTGTCCATGTCGTCCATCGCTACCGGCGCCGAGCAGCGCGTGCTCTCGGATAGGCCCTCGGGGGGCACTCGAGGCGTGGCTCTGTGGCGAAAAGGACGGGTCCCAGGCGAGTGGCGGCCTCCGGTCATCGGTCTTTGACGAGCCGTGGACGGCACAGGGAGCCTCCGCGAGTGTGGCTTCGGCCGGTATGGCTCCACGATTCCCGAGGGCGGTCAAGAGCCGCCGGCGGTTCCGTCGGCGGTCCAGGCCAGGAGAATCTCCCGTGAATCCGGGGAACCTGGACATCATCTGTCCCTTCAACGGCTGATCCTTACTGGTTGGCAGCTGCTTCGTGCCCGACCGGCCCGCGAAGGATGAAGCAGCCCGTAGGAGGAGAAGTCGACCATGAAACCCGCCGCGAAACCCCAGTACGCCTCTGTCGAGCTGCCCTTCGGCTGCGCCCCGCCCAGGCCGCACTGCCCGATCTGCGGTCACGCCCTCTTGATTGTCGGGGAGGACTCGATCGCGAACGTCGACGCCTGCCGGCACCTGGCATTCATCTTCATCGGTGAGATCGCGGAGTTCGGATTCCGCTCCACGGACTTTCAGAAGCGGGCGGCGGGGAGGCGGACCTCGCAGCTCGACCTGTCGAAGCTACGGAAGTTCCTTGAGCGAATCGGCTACGGCAACAAGCTCCTGGCCCTCGAGATCACGTACGGCGGGATGGCCTGCGGCCCGGTCTGGTACAGCGACGTCTACGGGTTCGACTACGAGACTATCGGCGACGAGGTCGCTGAACTCGAGACGCCGGCTTCCGTCGTGGTCGCCTCGGCGGCCGACAGGTAGGGGAAGTTTAGCCGGCGATCCGGTCTCAGCAGATGGCCCGAATGGGCTGAAGTTCGTGTCATCTCTCGATTCGGTGGCAACATGCCCTGGGCGCCTCTCGTTCCCGCGCAGTAACGCCACGGGAGAGGCCCTCCAAACGGTTCACGAGCCCTGGAACTGGAGTCCCTGAATGCACGCTGGG
>CALBDV010000139.1 GCA_937927565.1 uncultured Holophagales bacterium | reverse complement strand
GGAAATCGTCGAGCCGCTGGAGCCGGCGACGGCCTTCCCGTCTACCCTCGACCTTCCGACGCAGGGGATGTTCGCCCTCGGTTACTACCACCAACGGGCGGCCCTCTGGCGGAAGAAGGAGCCGGTGCCGAGCGAGAAGTCCGAGTGAGCAGGAATCGGAGAGAAAGATGAAGACGAACGACAGAAAGCTGATCGAGAAGCGCTACGACTTCGTACTCCTGTTCGACGTCGAGATGGGGAACCCGAACGGTGATCCGGACGCCGGGAACCAGCCGCGGCTCGACCCGGAGACGGGTCACGGGGTGGTGACCGACGTCTGCCTCAAGCGGAAGATCCGGAACTACGTCGAGCTCAAGTCGTCAGACGAGCCGGAGGGCCCCAACGAGATCTACGTCAAGGAGAAGGCGGTTCTGAATCGCCAGCACCAACGGGCGTATGACGATCTCGGCATCAAGCCAGGTGCGGCAGAGGCGGGGCCGGCCGAGGCGGGAGCGAAGAAGAAGTCCGCCTCCAAGAAGACCGATCAGGACGACGTTCAGCGGGCTCGCGAGTGGATGTGCGCGAAGTTCTTCGACGTTCGGACGTTCGGAGCGGTGATGGGGCTAGGGGTGAACTGCGGCCAGGTGAGGGGCCCGGTTCAGCTGACCTTCTCTCGGTCCATCGATCCGGTTCTCCCGCTTGAGCACTCCATTACGCGGATGGCAGTGGCAACCGAGAAGGAGGCTGAGGCTCAGGGGGGCGACAACCGGACAATGGGCCGGAAGAACACGATTCCGTACGGCCTTTACCGTGCTCATGGGTTCGTGTCTGCGCCCTTGGCCGCCCAGACCGGGTTCTCCGAGGAGGACCTGGAGCTTCTCTGGGAATCTCTCGTGAACATGTTCGAGCATGACCGCAGCGCGTCACGCGGCCAGATGACGACGAGAGCCCTTTATGTCTTCGAACACGAGGGGAAGCTCGGGAATGCGCCTGCACACCGCCTATTCGAGGCCGTAACGGTCGGAAGAAAGGACCCGACGAAGCCGGCCCGTGCGTTCTCCGACTACCAGGTGCTGGTGGATCGAGCAGTCATCCCGGCCGGGGTGCGCCTGATCGAGAAGGTGTAGGTGTTCGCCGAGGAGGCTCTTCTCCCGCTCTCCGCTCTGCAGCATCTGGTGTTCTGTGAACGGCAGGCGGCGCTCATCCACATCGAGCAGGTCTGGCTCGAGAACGTCTTCACCGTAGAAGGTGCGCACCTCCATGACGTGGTGGACGGGGGAGCCGCGGAGACTCGAGGCGATACGAGAATCCAACGCTCCGTGAGTTTGAGGAGCCTCGAACTCGGCCTTACGGGAAAGTCCGATGTCGTCGAGTTCCGGCGGGTGGATGACGGCGTCCATCCGCCGGGTTTGCTCGTTCCGGGTTGGCCTGATCGTTGGGCGCCCTATCCGGTCGAATACAAGCGGGGGAAGCCGAAGCGGCACCGGGCCGACGAGGTGCAGCTCTGCGCGCAGGCTCTCTGCCTGGAGGAGATGCTCGGAAGAGCGATTTCCGAGGGAGCGCTCTTCTACGGTCGAACGAAACACAGGCACGTCGTTGCGCTCGACACCGAGCTGAGGGAGGTCACCCGGTCGGCGGCGGCACGCCTACACGCGCTCTTTGCCGCGGGAAGGACGCCGGCTGCCGACTACGGCCCGAAGTGCGAAGACTGCTCGCTCATCTCCATATGCTGCCCGAAGGCTGGGAAGCGCTCGGCGGCGGAGTATCTCCGCCAGATGACCGTGGAAGGCCAGGGGCACTAAGGGGAGCGGGGCGGATGAAGCAGCACCTGAACACTCTCTACGTCCTGACGCAGGGCGCGTACCTGTCGAAGGAATCCGAGACGATCCTGGTCAAAGTCGGCGAGGCTGTTCGTGTCAGGGTCCCGGCAATGACTATCGGTGGAATCGTCTGCTTCGGTCAGGTGTCCTGCAGCGCCCCGCTTCTCGGGTTTTGCTCGGAGCGCGGGATCACCGTGACCTACCTCTCCGAGCATGGGAAGTTCCTCGCTCGAGTCGAGGGCCCGACACGCGGCAACGTCCTGCTTCGGCGGGAGCAGTACCGGTGGTCCGATTCGCCAGAC
>CALBDV010000138.1 GCA_937927565.1 uncultured Holophagales bacterium | reverse complement strand
CCGTCGGCGCGTCCGTCGACGCGGGGTTCGTCGACAGCTGCTGGGTCAAGCACGGCCAGACGGACTCCTGGCCCGCGATCTTCGCCCGGCAGGCGGGCGTCTCCGGCTTCCAGCAGCCGATCATCGGTGAGCCGGGCCTCGGCCCCTGCCAGATCCTCACCAGCCTGGCGCCGACCTTCAGCTATGCGCCGAATACCGGGAAGCCCGAGAACCTGACCCTCGCCCGGCCCTACGACAACCTGGCGATACCGGGCTACCTCGGGGCGAGCGTCGTCAACTGCGTCACGAACACCGGCACCGTGCCGTGCAAGAACGCCCTGATCGACGTCGTCCTCCGGGGCAGCGGGGCCACGGTCCTCCAGCAGGCCGCGTCGCTGAAGCCGACGTTCTTCGCGATCGGCGTCCTCGGGAACGAGCTCCTCGGACCGGCCACGTCGGGCACCGTCATCGACGGCGTGACGCTGATCTCCAAGGAGGCCTACGCGGCCTCGTACAAGACCATCGTCGACACGATGAAGGCGGCCCAGGGCGGCACCGGAAAGGGAATCGCGGCGACGGTCCCGGACGTCACGACCCTTCCGTACTTCTCGGCCGTCGGGTCCTTCATCGGTGTCAACCCCTCGACGGGCGCTCCGATCTACGTCCTCGGGCCGACGGGCTGCCCGGCGGGCGTACCCGCGTGCCCGGTACCGTCTGGAACTTACGTGCCGCTGCCTCTCGGCGCCCTGATGAAGGCCGGGTACGGGATTCCTTGCGCTGTCGCCCCCACGCTCCCCAAGTGCAACACCCCGTTGCCGGACAACGGGACCGTCATTAATGGCACCGCAGTACCAGGCCTCCTCTACCCGAGCGAGGTGTCGCTCCTGCAGGGCCGTGGCGTCGAGTACAACCAGCAGATCAGGACCCTGGCCGAAGCGGCCGGCTACAAGGTCTTCGACACCGCCTCTCTCCTGGTCGACATCGCCGTTCACGGGCGGGACTTCGCCGGAATCACGCTGACGTCGAACTACCTCTCGGGCGGAGTCTTCTCCTACGACGGCGTCCACCCGAGCGCCACGGGCTACGCGATCGTCGCGGACGCCCTCGTCCAGTTCGTGAACGCGAACTACGGGACGAGCCTCCCGCGGGTCGACATGGCGACGTATCTCTTCAACGGCAACTCTTCCGCCGGCGGCTTCGCCACCAGCGCTTTCGGCCCCCCGACCCAGGAGCAGATCATCGAGTTTTCCGCAGCCTACTTCACGCCGGCGGTCCTCGAGAACTTCTGGCAGACGATGGGCGTTTCGACCCAGGGGAGGGGCATCGTCCTCGGAGATGGCGACGGCGAGCTCCCGGTCCCGGATGCTCCTCGGGTTCCGCGCGTCCGGTTCCTCGACTAAACCACTCCATCAAAACGGTTTCCAAGAGGGACCGCCTTCGGGCGGTCCCTCTTGCGTTGGGGGGCATTGTCGGTTTACCCTCCACCCGTTTGGCGCCGCGGGAGACCGGATCGT
>CALBDV010000137.1 GCA_937927565.1 uncultured Holophagales bacterium | reverse complement strand
ACACCCACTACACTTGGGACCGAGACGGCCGGCTCCTTGAAAAGCGAAGCAAACCTCTAACCCCCGACGCGGGCCAGGACTCCGTCTGGCAATACACCTGGAACGCAGCGGGGCTGCTTCACCGAGCGAAGTCGAGCGACGGCCTCATCGTCGAGTGCGCCTACGACCCGTTCGCGCGCAGGATCGAGAAGCGCGTCTACGAACAGAAGAGCCCGCTCGGAGCGCCGACGCTCCAGAGCAAGACGCGCTTCGTGTGGGACGGCGACGTGCTCGTGCACGAGCTGCGCGAGCAGGGTATCGCCAGCGGCGATCCCGTCGTCGAAGAGAGAACGTATTGGTTCGAGGACGGCGGCTTCGAGCCGCTGGCGCACCGCGAGAAGCGCGTCGACGACGTAGGGCGGGAATCAGGGGGCTGGTTCCACTACAAGAACGACCCGATCGGCACGCCGGAGCGGCTCGTCGCCGAGGACGGCTCGGTGGCCGCCGAGTACGAGCGAAAGGCCTGGGGCCAGCTCGAGCAGCGCGCTGGCGGCAAGGCGACGACGCCGATAAGGCTGCAGGGCCAGTACTGGGACGAAGAGACCGGCCTCGCGTACAACCGCTGGAGGTACTACGATGGCGAGGGGCGGTTTGTTGGCAGCGATCCGATTGGACTTGAAGGCGGCAGCAACGGTTTCCTCATGGGGTGGAACCCATGCAGGTGGCTGGATCCGTTCGGGCTTGCCGGCGGGATAGCGAACGTAGAGAAGGGACGGCGCGGTGTTGCGGAGTCGCGAAGAAAAGCTGCCGACCGCGGAGAATCGATTGTTGGCGAGGAGATCACACTTCGTGTGACCGATCCGCACAGCGGCAGGAGCGTCCGGATACGAGCAGACCTGATCACTCAGGTTCAGGGGCCACCCGCGGCGCGCAACTGCCCTCCGAGCTATCGAATCATTGAGGCCAAGAACGGTCCGAACGCCCGCCTGACGAAGAATCAGCGAGATGCCTTCAAGATCCTTCGGGACGGTGGGACTGTGGTTCCAGTTGGGAAGCGCGCGAAGGCGGCGGGCCTCGAACCCGGCCTTCCCATTCACGTCGGCCCACCACTTGTCGACCCATGTGATGTATGAAGAGGGAATACATGCAATGGACCTGGGTAGCTACCACGTAGTTGGGGCATGGTACCGCTCCGACGAGGAGCCATTCACCATCCCAGTTTGGCGAGCTCTCCGCGAGGTGCTACTCGCCCGCTTCGGCCTGAAGGGCTCGAACTGCTCACTATCTGTGGAACGAGAAGCGGCGGACTGGAAGCCGGTCAAGCTCGGGAGGCCCTCATTGAAGCCAGACGGCCTGGACTCTTGGCTCGCATCATCGGGCGAAGCTCACCCGGGCTGGTTCGCGGGATTGGAGCTCCAGTGCCCGAAGTGGTCCGGCAAGGCGTTCCCGCCAATGTTGTACGTTCGCGCGACCACGCGTCGGATGCGAGATGGGGCACTCGTGGAACCACCGGTACTGATCGTGGCCGCCGAGGACCGCAGCTCTGCCGACCCGCTCGCGCATGCGCTGGAGGCCGTTGCTGTGACGAAGCCGAGCGGGACTGCGTATATGCGGCGTGCTTGGGGCTCGCCCTACTTCGGAGATGATGGCGTGACCGTCACCGGGTTCTCCGGACCGCTCAGTGCTACGTTCTTCGGCCCGGAGTCCTTGCGCGACAGGGTGCGCGGTTGGAAGGACCTTCCAAACCCCGGGGGATAGTGGAGCGCCGGGCGGTTCGCATGGCCGAACCTACCCTACGCCACCCGCACCCGCGCCACCGTGTACCCCAGCGCCTCGAGCTCGCGCTGCCGCCGCGCATCAGCCTTGGCGCGCTCGCGGTGATACCCGCCATCGACCTCGATGATGAGCTTGATGCTCGGAGCGCAGAAGTC
>CALBDV010000136.1 GCA_937927565.1 uncultured Holophagales bacterium | reverse complement strand
AGCTGTCGGTCATCCCCTCGACGCCCGACACCTTCACCCGGGCCTCGTACGTGTAGGGAAGACGGTTGTCGTACTTCGATCTCGGCCCGAGGACGTTGCTGAGGATGCTCATCGGACGACTCCCCTCCTGTCTCATGTGTCCTCGTCTCTATTCTGCGTCAGCGAGAGCCGATCCGAAGCTCCCTCATGCGGCGCCAGAGCTTCGTCCGGCTCATTCCCAGCTCCGCCGCAGCTTTCGACCGGCTCCAGCGGTGTCGTTCGAGGGCGGCGCGGATCGGGGCTTCTTCGGGATCGGCCGGCAGCGGGGAGGCGCCGAGTGCTGCCGCGGGGTACGGATCCGGGGAGTGGAGGCGCGCTGAGATCGTTCCCGCCGGCCGGCTCTCCGGCGAGCGGATCTCGGCCGGAAGGTCCTCGAGCTGCACGGTCTGCCCACGCCCGAGAGCGACCGCGTACTCCAGCGCGTTCTCCAGCTCCCTCACGTTGCCCGGCCAGTCGTAGCGCTCGAGGGCGGCGAGCGTGTCGGGGGACAGCTGCACGGCACGCCCCGCGCGGCCTCCGATGCGGGCCAGCAGGTAGCGGGCGATGAGCTCCACGTCCTCGGGCCTCTCCCTGAGCGGCGGCACGTGGATCGGGACGACGCGAAGGCGGTAGTAGAGGTCCTCCCGGAAGCGGCCCTGGCGGATCGCCTCCTTCAGGTCCCGGTTCGTGGCGGCGACGATGCGCGCGTCGAGCGGCCGCGGCGTGCTCTCTCCGACGCGCTCGAAGAGCCGCTCCTGCAGGACACGCAGGAGTTTGACCTGGACGGGAAGCGGGATGTCCCCTGCCTCGTCGAGGAAGAGAGTCCCTCCTTTCGCCAGGTCCAGCCGGCCCACGCGGTCCCGCACGGCCCCCGTAAATGCGCCGCGCACGTGCCCGAAGAGCTCGCTCTCGAGGAGGTCGGCCGGCAGCGCCGCGCAGCTGACCGCGACGAACGGGCCCCCGCTCCTCGGCGAGTGGGCGTGGAGGGCCCGCGCGAGGACCTCCTTGCCGGTCCCGCTTTCACCGGTGATGAGGACGTTCGCGTCGCTGCCGTGGAGCGACTCGACGAGGTGGACGATCCGGAGCATCTGCGGCGATCGGGCGACGAGCCCGTGGGAGACGAGGGCGCTCTGGAGAATCGTGTCGTCGTCCTCGGCGGGGCGGATCACGACGAGGTAGCGCGCCCTCGGGTCGCAGGCGCTGACGACGCCTTCGGCGAGCGGCGTCGTCGTGACGGAGACGAGGCGGGCGGCGTCCCGGCCGCAGCGCAGGACGCCCCGCCGCCCCTCTTCGCGCCGCCCGAGGCGGAGCGACTCGCGAAGGGTCTCCTCGGGGCCGAAGAGGCGGGGCCCGAAGAGCGACTCGACGGGCTGGCCGATGACCTCGAGGGAGACGCCCGGCCCTGCCATCCGGTCGAGCGACTGGCTGGCCCGGATGATCCGGAACTCCTCGTCGAGAACGACGAGAGCACGCCCCAGCGACTCGAAGACCGCTTCGAGGTTCGACCAGTCGGGGGCGCGCCGCGCGGCGTCGCTCGTCATGGAACCTCCCGTGGGTGGTGCTGCCGTCCGGATTCTCCCCGGCCGTCAGCTCCGCGTCGGCAGGGCGGCGGGGTGGTCGTGGCCGTGATCGTGACCGTGCCCGGCGCACGCGCCGGCCGGGTCGATCTCCTCCGCCTCATTCCTCAGAAATGCGTCGAGGCAGCCGGCGACGGTGGGAGCCGTGGCGCGGAAGACACGAATTCCCGCCCCCCGAAGCTTCATCAGGGCTCCGGCGCCGATGCCGCCGACGACCATCGCGTCGATCTTCTCGCCCGCGAGGGCGTCGAGCGGGCGGCAGGCGCCGTGCTCGTGGACCGTCCGGGCGTTCGAAAGGGCACGTGTCTGGCGCGTCTCGGAATCGGCCAGCAGGTACATCGGAGCGGAGCCGAAGTGGCTGGAGACCGGGCTCTCGAGCCCGCGATCGGCGAGGACGGGGATACAGATGTTCATGGGGCTCTCCTTCGGATGGCGAGAGGCGGAGGGCCGGCGATGCGCAGATCTCGCGCCGGGAATACCGCCGTCGGTAGTTTCGGGCATATGCCCACTAACGTCAAGGTCGAGTCCCCCCGGGGGCCTGCCCGGCCTCGCGGCGTACGTCTTCGGCGAGCTGGCGTCCCGTCCGCTCCAGGCCGTCGAGGACGCGTTCGACGTCGGCTCCGGTCGTCCGCGGGTTCATGACGGTCACGCGCAGGACCCTCTTCCCTCCGAGGATGGTCGTCGTGATCCACCCCTCGCCCGACCGGTTGAAGAGCTCCCGGAGGCGGAGGTTCAGCGCGTCGAGGCGCTCCGGTTCGAGCGACCGGTCGCCCACGAAACGGAAGCAGAGGATGTTCGCTGCCGGCTCGTGGAGGGCCTCGAAGGGCGCACGCCGTCCGATCGCGGCGTGGAGCGTCCGGGCCGTCGCGCAGAGGTGGTCGTAGAGCGCGCCGAGCCCGCCCGCTCCGTAGCGCTGGAGTGCGACCCAGACCTTCAGCGCGTCGAGCCTGCGCGAGCACTGGAAGCTCCTCTTTCCCTGGTCGGGGCTCCGCTCGCCCTCCACTCCGTGGAAGAGGTACGGCGCGCGCTGGGCGAACGCGGCGTCGAGGTCGCGCTCGTTGCGCACGAGGACGACGCCGGCCGAGAGCGGCATCAGCATCATCTTGTGCGGATCCCAGGCGAGGGAACGGGCCCGTTCGATCCCGCGCAGGCGTCCGCGGTGCGCGGACGAGAGGAGAGCCGACGCGCCGTGGGCCCCGTCGACGTGGAGCCACAGGCCCCGCTCCTCGCAGAGCCGGCCGACGGCGTCGAGATCGTCGAAGGAGCCCGTCGCCGTCGAGCCCGCCGTCGCGACGACGGCCATGACGCGCCGCCCGCCTTCCTCCAGGCGCCGGAGGGTGGCCTCGAGAGCCGTCACGTCCATCCTCCAGTCGGAGGAGGGAACGGCGATGGCGGCGTCGGTGCCGAGGCCGAGGGCACCGACAGCGCGGGCGACGGCATAGTGGGCATGCTCGCCGTGCAGGACGGCGGGGGGCTCGGCGCCCACGCCTTCCTTCCACGCGTTGGGGAGAGACGCCGCGCGCGCCGCGAGGAGCGCGGTGAACGTCGCCTCCGTCCCGCCGGAGGTGAAAGTGCCACCGGCCTCCGGACCGAGTCCCGCGAGGTCGCACATCCACCTCACGACACGGTTCTCGACGGCCGTTCCGACGGGCGACATCTCCTGGACCGCACCCGACTGGTTCAGGGCCGCAATGAGGGATTCCGTCCAGACGGCGGCCGGGAGGGGCGCGGAGACCTGGTGCCCCATCGAGCGCGGGTGGCAGAGACGGTTCGAGTCGGAAAGGACGTCGACGCGAAGCCGCTCGACGACCGCTTCCAGCGGCCTTCCCTCCAGCGGGAGCGGCTCGTCGAAGCGTCGGGCCAGCTCCAGTGCGTCGAGCGGCGTCGAGACGGGCCCCTCACCCGTTCGGGTAGCGGCGAAGTAGTCGACGGTGATCCGGCTGAAGGCCTCGGCCGCGGAAGCCAGGGCGTCGTCTTCGAGCTCGGACAGGACGCGCGGGCGGAGTTCATCCATCGGAATCGAAGGTAGCACGCGCACTGCGTCGCGCCGGAGACGCGCCGTTGCGGACGGCAATGGGCGGCCGGAGAATGACGGGTCATCCTCGGGAAGGGGGGACTCATGCCGCGTCGGGCTGGCGCCGTACCGTTCGTCCTGGCTCTCGTCACCTGTGTCCTCTCCGTCGCCGTCGCCGTCGAGGCGCACGACGTGCGGGTCCGGCGGCCCCTTCGCGTCCCGAACGTGCCGGGCTTCCTCACTCTCCAGTGCGACTTCCACACGCACACCGTCTTCTCCGACGGGAAGGTCTGGCCCGACCTCCGCTCCGAGGAGGCCTGGCGGGAGGGCTACGACGCGATCGCCATCACCGACCACGTCGAGTACCAGCCGCACAGGAAGGACCTCTCGACGAACCACGAGCGCTCGTGGGAGATCGCCGCGCCGCACGGCGAGAAGCTCGGCCTGATCGTGATCCGCGGCTCGGAGATCACGCGGAAGATGCCGCCGGGGCACCTGAACGCGATCTTCCTCTCGTCCGTCTGCCCGCTCGAGACACTCGGGTGGAAGGATGCGCTGCAGGCCGCCCGCGCCCAGGGGGCCTTCATCTTCTGGAACCACCCCGGGTGGCGCGGCCAGCAGAAGGACGGCGTCGCCCGCTGGTACCCGGAGCACGACGAGATCCTGGAGGCGGGCCTCCTGCACGGCATCGAGGTCGTCAACGACCGCGAGTACTACCCCGAGGCCCACGCCTGGGCGATCGAGAAAGACCTGGCGCCCCTCGCGAACTCCGACATCCACGACCCCTCGAACCTCGCGTGGCACGTCCACGAGGGAGACCACCGCCCGGTGACGCTCGTCTTCGCGAAGGAGCGGACCGAGGCGGGAGTCCGCGAGGCGCTCTTCGCGAAGCGGACGGTGGCCTGGTCGGGAGAGATGCTCGCCGGGCGCGAAGAGCTCCTGCGCCCGCTGGTCGCGGCAGCGCTCACGATCGAGAATCCGAAGCTCGCCATCCCGGCCGGGAGCGAAGCGTACCTGCGGATCCGCAACGACTCGGACCTGAGACTCGAGCTGGCCGGCCCCGGCCCGGTGGACGACATCCCGATCCCGAAGAGCCTCGTGATCGCGCCGAACGGCACGAGCCTCCTCGAGATCAGGGTGCCCAGGAAGGCCGCCACCGGCACGAGGCGCCTGCAGCTCGAGTGGAAGATCACGAACGTCAGGGTCACCCCCGACGAAGGACTCCCGTTTCCGATGGTCGTCGACGTCGAGGTCCTGCCGGCCGGCCCGTAGGCCGGCGGCGGAGACTCACTTCGGGGGCGGCGGCGGCGCGGCCTTCGGCACGTCGCCCGGGCGTGACTGAACGGCGCTCGGCGGCGCGTAAGCGTCCGTCACCCCGGGCGTCCCTTGCTGGACCCAGTTGCCGGTCGGGGCACCGCCGGGAGCGGCCGCGGGCGCGGCCGCGGGCGCGGGCCCCCCACCCCTGATCGTGGCGCTGCCGGCATCCGGAGGAAGCTCGCCGGACAGCACGACCACGCCGAGCTCTTCCTTCTGGGCCCGGAACGCCTCGATCCCCACGAGGCGGGTGATCTTCTTCACGTCGGCCTCTCTCACGCTGATGAGATGCCCCTGCTTGAACCCCTTGATGACGTAGACCCCACCCTTCTTCACGGGCTCTTCGAACGAGAGCATCCGGCCGGTGGGGTTCATCTCGGTCTGCCAGATGACCTCCTTGTTGAGGTCCGTGCTGCGACGGGTGATCGCCTTCACCTTCGATTTCGGAAGCCGGGAGATCGTCCTCTCGGGAAGGCTGTGGAAGACGTAGACGTCTCCTTCCAGCACGGGCTCGTCCATGGCGAAGCCGGTCCCGGTGGGGAGCAGGTCGATCCGGTAGACGGTGATCGGAGATGGGGGAACGAGAGTCGGCTGCGGCGCGGGCTGCTGCCCCTGAAGACTCGCAGCACCGAACAGCAGCCCCGCGACGAGGGCAAAGGACTTACGCATGGCTCAGTCTCCTTTCACCAGACTAGCACCTCCTGTGAACGAAAAAGAAAAGAGGAGAGAGGTGACTCCTCTCTCCCCCTTCTTTCCCAGCGGCGCGGATTACGCCGGGCTCACTTGTTCGGGCAGGTCGGCCCGGTCCCGTCCCCGGGTCCCCGGCCGGCGCCAGTCCCGGCACCGGTCCCATCGCACGAGCCCGCACCGGCGCCCGGACCCCTTCCACGGCCACGGCCCTGACCGCGTCCGCCCCGCCCCTGCCCGGTGCAGGTGCCGGCGAGGAGCTTGCCGGTCTCGTCGTAGGCGCCCCGCTCGTGGGGAGCCGCGACGATGGACGCGATCTCGCTGGCCGGAAGGTACTGCGCCGTGTAGGCGGCCCCGAGAGCCGTCAGGCGGGACGAGAAGGCCCGAAGGTGATTGCGCGAGCCCTTCGCAAGGTTCTGCATCACCGCATCGATGTCGCGGTTGTCGGAGGCGTCGAGCGCCTTGCCGACGTCCGCGAGGTCGAGGTCCTCGATGGTGGCGCCGACCTTCAGCGCCTCGACGAGCGACACCTTGCCACGAGCCACGAGGTCGGTGTAGAGCGAGGCGAGACGGGTGTCCTTGAACTCCCCCACCGTGGCCGAGGCCGGGTCCGCGAGGCCGTAGCGGTCGAGGAGGAGCTTTACCTCGTCCATGTGCCGCTGCTCGGCTCCGGCGATGTTCGCGAACGAGCGGTCTCCGTTCGCGGCGAAGAGGGCCCGGTAGACGTCGCGGGCGAGCTTCTCCTCTTCGCGGAGGTAGAGGAGTTGGCTGGTTTCAGCGGAGCTGAGCGC
>CALBDV010000135.1 GCA_937927565.1 uncultured Holophagales bacterium | reverse complement strand
TCAGACTGCGGCGGGAGACCGGCCTTCTCATTCCATCTCGCTACGCTCGCCGCTGCCGCCCCGGTTCGGTTCTACAACAAGCACTTCAGGCACCTTCGAACGTCACGAAAGGAGAGTCGTAAACGAAACATGAACGATCCGCAGGCCTTACGAAGCCGCGTCTTAGCGATAGAAAGACTCACCGCGCTGTTTCGCGTCGAGCGATTCGTGTACTTGACGGTGACCGGCGTCTCCTTCCTCCTATTACTCGCTGTCGCTGGGCGGATGCTCTTGAATGGCACCGCGGACACTGCCGAGTGGGTGCTTCTCTTCGGCTCGTCCGGTCTAATCACGATTACGGGCAATCGCGTACTGCAGATGTGGAGCCAGGCACTCCGGATGGTCGCGTCTGAATCCGTCGATGGCGCCGGAGGCAAGGTATGACCACCGAGTCCATGATCGCCTCTCTCGAGCGCAACTCGCGCGTATCCGCGATCTTGATAGCTCTGGGCGCAGTCGTGGTTGCCGGTGCTCTATGGGTATCCACGTCACGGCTAGTCCAGGTGCAGGCGGAAGTAAGTGGACTTCATACCCGTGCGAATGACCTTCGTGCTCGGAATCTCGACTTGGAGCGAGCCGCCGCGGATCTCTCAAAGCGCTCAGAGGTCCTGAGGAGCGAGGTCGCCGGCCTCCGGCAGGCCTTGTCGTCCTCCCGAGATGCTATCGCCGCCTTTCACGCCCGCGACTACGCAACGGCGGTGGCCCTCTACGACACGGCGCTTTCCGCCGATCCGGGCAACGCGTATCTGATGAATCTCAAGGCGTATTCGCTCTTCAAGCAGGGACGAGTCTCAGAGGCCATCGCAGTGCAACAGCAGGGCTTGCGCATTGATCCGAGCTTCACCTGGGGACTGTTTGATCTTGCGCGCTTTCAGTGTGCCGCTGGCGATCACGCCGCTGCGGCCAGTGCTCTACGAGACGCGATAGCTCGTGATGATCGCTTTCGACGGCTCTCGCAGGTCGACGGCGAGTTCCGTCGCGTTTGTGGCGCGCTGGGGCGCTAGGCGTATACATGACACCCTACCTGGCATCCAGCGGACTCGCCCCTCTCTCCGCTGATGCCACGGTTACGTCGCCTCAGCTGGCTGCCCAGTCCATAGGCACTCGACGGGAAGGAGTGACGGACACGCCCTGTCGGCGCGGATCCGCGATCCAAGCGTGGCTGACTACTGTTCCGGGATTCTTGGCGGCTGTCGGCGGTCTCCTAACAGCATTGGTCGGCGCCTACATCGCATTGCGACCGGCCCCGACACCGCCTGAGCCCCCGCTCCGTCCTTGTCGCCGTCTCGCCTCTCTCCTGAGCCAGGACGCCGCCCTTGTGCGCCTGCTCGGCAAGCCGGAGACGGCCAGCAGGCCGACTCGCATACGCCTGTGAGTCTTCGAACGCGGGGTTCTCATCTGGTAACCGACGGAGAGTGGGAGTTTCGGCAGTAGGCGGCCTTTCCCGGCAACGTCCTCGACGCGGGCTGCGGCACGGCCTACGGCTCTCGCATCCTCGCCGCGGCCGGCGCCTCACACGCCCTCCGCCTCGAGATCGATTCCCTCAGCATCGCCTTCGCTCGTCGCCACGCTTCGTGTCCGCTGCCATCACGGCCCTGCGGCCAGGAGGCCACGCCCTCTTCTCACCGGCGTGGGACCTGGGTGAAACCGAGGTCCCGGAACCGGCGCTGGAGTCCCCTGATTCCTTCCATTCGTCCTTGCGCGATGAAGCGTCGCTCCCCACATTCTGTGGGTGCAAACGGAGACACCGGGGTCTGGGACCCCGAAGAGTAAGCCGGCGCAGCTGCGCGAGGTTCCAGGGGCACCGGGCGCTGCGACACTGCCTGTCCACCCATTGAACTGAGACTGGAGGCCGTAATGACGACAGTGAAGCGCATCACCGATCTGACCGACTACACCGGTGTTCTACCGTACGCCAGTGAGATGTTCGGCATCTACCAGCCGCTGCTCGGTTGGAAATCGAAGCGGATCGCGCAGCGATTCAACGACGGATACAGGAACGACCGGCCGGCGCTGCTCGACAAGCTGAAGCGCGAGTTCGCCGCCATCGTCGATATCCGCTACGGCGAGAACCAGTCGGTCGACATCCGCATTCAGCCCGGCGTGCTCGCCGGCGGCAAGCTCCGGCGGTTCGACAGCGTCGTGCTCGAGCGGATCTCTGCGAAGCTGCCGCCGTTCGCCGATCGGGTCGACGAGCAGACCTGGCAGGCCAGCATCCGTCCCGAGCTGCTGAAGCCGCTTCTCGAGAAGGACGTCGTCGAGTTCTACAAGCGCGCGTTCGCTGACCTGCGCCGTGCCGGAGACGACACGTTCGACGCCACTGTCCGGTCTCGCGCGGTGGACGCATCGGCGCTTCTGGAACGCAGGAACGCCCAGACCGCGGCGTTCGAGCATCAGCTTCAGTACGAATCGGCGGTCGCGGGCGCGCTTCTCGAGCTCGCCCGCAGCAAGAGCTTCCGTGCGCTGACCGAGGTCTTTTACGCGACCCGCAACTCGATCGAAGAGGCTCGGGAGATCATCAAGAAGGTCAACGCCGACGACGCCGCGGATGCGCTCCTCGACATCGAGACTCTCGATCCGACCGACCAGGAGCAGCTGAAGCGCGTCGTTCTTTCGCCGATCAGCGTGATTCACCTGTTCCGCCAGTACTTCTTCGAGCTCGACACCTTCCTCGGGCCGCCCGTCAGCCACGTCTGGCTCAGCCCGGGATCCAGCGTCGAGCTGATCGAGGTCCAGACGAGAAGGACGTTCGTCGAGAAGACGGTCGCGAACAGCCTCGACATCCTGACGAAGTCGGAGTCGATCACGACCACGCAGGACGAGCTCTCGGAGGCGGTCAAGGAGAACAACCAGCGCGACACGAAGTTCGGAGCGAGTGTGAAAGCGTCGTATGGCTCGATCGAGGCGACCTCGAGCTTCGACTACGCCAGCTCGCAGCAGACGGCGCGGGAGATGGCTCACAAGCAGACACGGCAGCAGACCGAAAAGCTCTCCTCGGAGATCCGCAAGAACTTCACCTCGACGTTCAAGACGGTGACCGAAGTGACGGACGTGTCGAGCACCCGACACACCATGGCGAATGCCACAAACGACATGATCAACTACGAGCTGCGGC
>CALBDV010000134.1 GCA_937927565.1 uncultured Holophagales bacterium | reverse complement strand
ACACCCTTAGATAGCGACGCCTCCTCCTGTGGGGCATGCGCAGGAGGCTCTCCAGGGTCGCGACAGTCAGCCTCCAGCCCAAGGCCGCCTTCTATGAGGGGCCCGCCGTCCAGTAGATGCACAGCTTGCGCGTCGACCGTTCTCCTATTTTCTTCTTCTAAGAAATCTCTGGTGTCGATCCCACGAACTGGCAGCTTCCTTTGGGAGCCGGGGCGCGGGGCCCTCGGACAACCTTCTATCCGTGTCGGCCAGGCCGAACACAAAATGCTGTGTACGCGAAAGCGCGCGTAGAGGAAGCTCTTGGGCAACCGCCCCTTCTAACCTTCGGTCGTCCGTAGTGGCCGACCAGGCTGCGTTCTCGGGCGGGTGCATCCAGCAGTGGCTCATGATCTCGTCGGGTTTCTCCTCTTCAGGCGGCCAGGGCCTTCCGCTGGGCTCGTTGCGGGAGGACGCCGAACTCGGCATAGCGCCAGAGGGCGATCAGGAGCTTTCGCGCCAGCGCGACAATCCCGATCTTCCGCATTCGCGGGCCTCCCGATCCGAACCGCTTCTGGTACCAGCGTGCCAGCGTGCCAGCGTGTTCTGCGGCTGGTAGCGCAGCCAGTCCCAGGCGACGTCTACGATGATCCCTCGCAGGTGCCGGTTCCCGGCACGGCTTATCCCCGATTCATGCGACATCTCGCCGCTCTGGTATGGCGACGGCGTCAAGCCGGAGTACGACCCGATCTGGCGCCGGTTCTTGAAGTCCCGGAAGAAGACCTCGCGCGTCAGTGTCTCGGCGGTCGTTTCCCCGATCGCCTTCAGTTCCATCAGGCGCTGGCTCATCGCCGCGTTCGCGCTGCCCTCTTCCTGGATTCCCCGGTGTCTCTGGGCCTCCAAAGCCAGCATCTGTTCGTGAACGACCACGTGACGAGACAGTTCCTGGCCCACTCGCAGCGTCAGCCCCGGCGGGAGAGGCGATCCGTCCCAGGTTCGTAGCGACTCCACCGGCACAAGCAGGCCCCGCCGCCCCATCTTCACCGACACTCCCTGACTCGCGAGAAGGCCCCGCACGCGGTTCACGATTCGCGTCTGCTCCTTCTTCAGCGTTCGGATCTCTCGTTGCAGATGCCGGGCGTCCTCTTGCTCCGGACTCGGCACGTGCACGACGTGCCAGACCTTCGGCTCTCCCGAGACGAAACGCACCAGCATCGTCACGAGGTCCTCGGCGTCCAGACGATCGGTCTTCGCTCGCCGCGCTCGGCGATCCACTTTGATCGATCCGGAATCCACGACGACGTTCTCGACGCTCATCTGCTTCAGTAGGCGATCCAGCCAGAAGCCGTCCCGCCCGGCCTCATAGCACGACGCCACAGGGCACGTTGCACTCACCTTGAATCGCGTTCGGGCCTTCGCGATCGCCTTCTTCATCGCTCCGATGTCCCGTGCGTCGATCGTCGTCACCCACGCCTTCTCGTCCAGCCTCGAGCAGAACCCCAGCTTCCATTTCGTCCACCCGAGCTCGAAAGCGACATAGAGTCGTTCCTGCGCAGCGATATGCTTGTTGTGGGACGCCGTCTGTGCCATGTCTTCTCTCCTTTCCCTGCCAAGAGATCTGAGAGCCGAATCGTTACAGCGGCGTCCCTCTTTTCATAGCATCTAACCCGGGGGTCGAGTCCGAGCGCCTGTAGGAGACTGCCCGGAATCGGATCGGTCGGCTCGCGCTACTCCGGAGCGACGGTGGCCTGGGCGCTCGTCGTGCTGCATGCCGCCTCGGGCGGAGCCGGAGACGACCTCGCGCAGGCCCGGTACATTCAAGGAGAGATCAGGGAGCAAAACCCCGCGACGACAAGGTCTGACGGGTCATGAAGGGGGCGGGCGTCAATGTGCCGGGTGTCCAGATGCAGGAGATGAAATAGGGTGACGAACCGGCTTATCCTTGAGCGCCTGCCGACGAAGGCCCCCTGACCTGGGCGGAACCGCAACTCCTCGGAGAGGAACGAAGCGAAATGTACCTCGTGAAGGAATCCCAGCTAAGAAGGGCGCTCCGCTGGATCACCACGGAGGGGATCGCTGAATCTCCGTTTGGCGTCATTGCAGTCGTCCTTGCTGACCCCCGCGAGCACCAGCGCACGCTCGCTCTGATCGCCGAAGAACTCGAAAGTCTCAGCCACGTGGGGCAGAACCTGCTGATTCTCTCCCTGGCGACGTCGGAAGACGTTCCTCGGCCTTCGAGAACGGCGAGGAACGCTCT
>CALBDV010000133.1 GCA_937927565.1 uncultured Holophagales bacterium | reverse complement strand
CGAGCCCCTCGAGCGTCGTCTCGGGACGGACCACCTCGTCGTAGTCGTAGAGCTTCAGCGCCCCGTCCTCGTCGTGGCCGTTCAGCGGGACGATCTCCCCCGCGAAGGCGCCGGAGCGCATCGCCTCGGAGGCCCGCATCTGGGACCTGTAGGCGAAGGCGTCCTGCTGCTCGCGGGTGATGCCGTGGAGGCGGCCGAGGTACTCGGCGGTGAGCCCCATCGCGCCGGCGGCCTTGGCGTTGCGCTTGGAGTTGGAGGGATTGAAGTCGACCCCGTGGGTCATCGGGACGTGACCCATGTGCTCGACGCCGCCGACGACGAAGAGGTCGCCGTAGTCCGCCATGATCGCCATGGCGGCGGAGTGCAGGGCCGTCATCGACGACCCGCAGAGGCGGTTGATCGTCTGCGCCGGCACCTGCTTGGGAATCGGCGTCATGAGCTGGATGAAGCGGGCCACGTTGTAGGCCTGCTCGAGCGTCTGCTGGACGCAGCCCCAGATCACGTCGTCCACCTCGGCGGGGTTCACCGCGGGGTTGCGCGCCAGGAGCGCGTTGACGAGGTCGGCCGACAGGTTCTCGGCGCGGACGTTCCGGAAGATGCCGCCCTTCGAGCGGCCCATGGGCGTGCGGACGGCATCGACGATGACGACGTCTTTCATCTCATCACTCTCCGTGGAAGCCCTTGCCGGCGGCGGCAAGGCCCTTCAGCTGCTCGGTGGGGGCGTAGAGGGCGCCGAGGGGGGCGTGCTTCTCCGCGGCCGCGAGGAGCGCCTTCGCGCCCGTGGCGTCGGCCCAGCGGAAGATCCCGCCGCGGAAGGGCGGGAAGCCGAGGCCGTAGACGAGGGCGATGTCGACCTCGGTCGGCGAGGCGACGATGCCGTCCTCGAGGCAGCGCGAGCACTCGAGGAGCATCGGCAGAAGCATCCGCTCGACGATCTGGGCGTCGGAGACCTCGGGCGTGCCGGTGGCGTGGGCCTTCAGGAGCTCCTCGGCGAACGGGTCGAGCGTCTTTTTCGGCGGCCCCTTCTTCTGCGGCTCCCAGACGTAGAAGCCCTTGCCGTTCTTCTGGCCGAAGCGCTGGGCGGCGAACATCTTCTCGATGGCGCTCTCCCCCTCGTGCGACATCCGGTCGGGGAAGGAGGCGGCCATCACCTTGTCGGCGTGGACGCCCGTGTCGATCCCGACGACGTCGAGCAGGAGGGCCGGGCCCATCGGCCAGCCCCACTTCTCCATCACCTTGTCGACCCGCTTGTAGTCGACGCCGTCCTTCAGGAGCAGCTCGAAGCCGGAGAAGTAGGGGAAGAGGACGCGGTTGACGAGGAAGCCGGCGCAGTCGCCGACGACGATCGGGGTCTTCCCCATCGCCTGCGCCCACGCGACGGTCGTGGCGATCGCCTCGGGGCTCGACTTCGCTCCCCGGATCACCTCGACGAGAGGCATCCGCGGGACCGGGTTGAAGAAGTGCATCCCGCAGAAGTTCTCGGGAGCCTTAAGCGCCTCGGCGAGGCGGGTGATCGAGATCGTCGAGGTGTTCGACGCCAGGATCGTCCCCGGCTTCACGCTCGCCTCGAGCTCGGCCAGGACCGACTTCTTGACCTTCTCGTTCTCGACGACCGCCTCGACGACGATGTCGACGGCGCCGAAGTCGCCGAAGGAGAGGGTCGGCGTGATGCCGGCCAGGACCTGGGCCATCTTTCCGGCGGTCATCTTGCCGCGGTCGACCTGCTTCTCGAGGAGCTTGGCCGCCTCGCCCATCCCGAGCTCGAGCGCCTTCGGCGCGATGTCCTTCATCAGGATCGGCGTCCCCTTCGACGCGGACTGGTAGGCGATGCCGCCCCCCATGATCCCCGCGCCGAGGACGGCCGCGCGCTGCACGGGCTTCGCGCCCTTCGAAGCCCTCTTCCCGAACTTCTTGACGAGCTGGTCGCCGAGGAAGACCGAGACGAGGCCGTGGGCGGTGGGCGTCTTGGCAATCTTCGCGAAGGTCGCGGCCTCGATCTTCAGCGCCTCGTCGCGCCCCAGCCCGGCCCCCTTCTGCATCGCCTCGATCGCGGCGACGGGAGACGGGTAGTTGGGGCCGGCCTTGCCGCCGACGAAGGCCTTCGCCCCTTCGAAGACCATCCCCGCCTCGACCCTGTTCAGCTGGAGCGGCGCCTTCTTCTCTTCGACCCGCTTCTTCCAGTCGAGCTTGCCGTCCGCGGCGTCCTGGAGCATCCGGAGGGACACCTCGCGGAGCTTCTCCGGCGCACAGACGGCGTCGACGGCGCCGATCTTCAGGCCTTCCTCGGCCGGGTACTGCTCGCCCGTGGCGATCCACTCGATCGCGTTGTCGGCCCCGCACATCCGCGAGAGGCGGACCGTGCCGCCCCAGCCGGGGAAGATGCCGAGCTTCGTCTCGGGGACGCCCACCTTCGCCGCCGTCGACGCGGCCCGGAAGTGCGCCGAGAGCGCCAGCTCGAAGCCGCCGCCGAGGCAGAAGCCGTTCAGGGCGACGACCGACGGACAGGGGAGGTCCTCGATGGCGTTGAAGACCGCGTCGGCCTGGAGGAGCCAGGCGGTCAGCTCTTCTTCGCTCCGCTCGAAGTGGCCGAGGAACTCGGTGACGTCGGCGCCGACGATGAAGACGTCCTTGCCGCTCGTCACGAGGAGGCCCTTCGGGGGAGCCTTCGTCAGGGCCTCCACGACCTCCCTCAGCTCCCCCATCGTCAGGGCGTTGAACTTGTTGACGGAGTCGGTCTTCAGGTCGAACTTCAGCTCGACGAAGCCTCCGTCCAGCGGAAAGGTCTGAATTGCCTGTCCTTCGTACTTCATCCGCCTCTGCTCCTTCTTCCGGGTGCGTCGGGAATCGGGTCCGAATCGGTCTGTGATCATATCCGCCGCGCCGCAGCATCATCACCGGAAAATGAGCCGCCCCTCAGATCCGAAGACCGGAGGGGTCTGGTCTACGCTCTACACTGTGCGGGACCGGTGCCCACGCGAATCCCTCCGACGATCCCGGCGGTGCGCCACGCCCGCCGGGGCGTAGACTTTGAGCCAGCTCCCGACCTTCGAGAACCGGAAGGGGGATCGCCATGTCCTTCGTTTCGTCCGAAGAGAAGACCCTCGCTTTCGTCGCCGCGATGCTCGGGGCCTCGCCCAAGGGACCGCCGAAGGCGCGCGAACGACGACGGCCCGTCGTCACCGTGTCGCGCCAGACCGGGGCCGGGGGAAACGCCTTCGGGGAGGCGCTCGGCGGCTACCTCGAAAAGACCCAGCCGAAGGGCCGCGGGCCCTGGGCCGTCGTCGACAAGGAGCTCGTGGACAAGATCCTCGAGGACGAGGCCCTTCCCGAGCGTCTCGCATCCTGGTCGCCCGAGGACCACCTCTCGGGCGTCTCCTTCGTCATAGAGGAGCTCCTCGGCCTTCACCGTGCCTCGTCGAGGCCCGTCCAGGAGACCACCGAGACGATCCTGAGGCTGGCGGAGATGGGAAACGTCATCCTCGTCGGCCGCGGGGCCAACTTCATCCTGGCGCATCTGCCGCAGGCCTTTCACGTCCGGCTCGTGGCGTCGCTCGAGAGCCGGGTCCTCAACATAGCCGAGCTTCGCAGCCTGTCGAAGAAGGCGGCCCTGGCCTACGTCGAGGCGGAAGACAAGGCGCGCCAGCGCTTCATCCGGCGCTACTTCCAGGTCGACGTGACCGACCCGCTCCTCTACAACCTCGTGATCAACGTCGACCGGATCCCGATCGACGAGGCGGCGCACATCGTCGGAGACGCCGTACTCGCTCGGGCCTGACGGGACAGGCCTCCCCTTCCCGTCAGTAGTTGCCGCACTTGGGGCAGAGATCGGCGTAGAGGTCGTCGAGGTGTCCCTCGGCCTCGGGACCGACGAAGCCGCAGCGGGGGCAATGGAAAGAGAAATAGCGAATGCGCCCTTCGCGGTGACAGCGGGGACAGTCGACGGTGCCGGTCCCCCGGCAGAAACCGCAGAGGATCCACAGCTCCTCGTTGCCCTGGAACCGCATCCGCCCGAGGGAGCTGCAGCGCACGCAGGCCCCCCCGAGACCGGTCCCCTTGCACGTCGGGCACCTGGCGAGTCTTTCGCTGGCGAGCATGGTGACCTCCCCGGCCCCTCGAGGCTGCGGGCTCCATCCGGAACACCGGGATCTTCTGCGGAAAGTCTACGCCCGGAGGGCCTCGCCGATCACCGCTGAAAGGCGTAGGAGACTTTCAGGAAGAGCTGCCGGGCCTCCGGCGGAAGGCCCCCTTCCTCCGAGAGCGTCCGCGCGTCGCCGTAGCCGAGGAAGACGACGCTCTGCCAGTTCAGCCTGTAGGCGACGAGGGCCGACGCCGAGAACGAGCCCGACCTCTCCTCGACGGGCTCGGCGTAGAGCTCGGGGTTCGTGCGCGTCTCGACGTACTGGCCGATGACGCGGACGTAGCTCCTCGCGGTGAGCGTGTAGGTGGCCTTCAGCCGCTCGACGAACGCCGTGAAGAGGCGCTTCGGTTCGGACTCGCCCGGAGGCTTCAGGTTCATCCACTTGATCTCGCCCCGCAGGTCCAGCTCGAGGTGGTCTCCGGGCCTCACGATCACGCTCCCCGCCGCCCGGCCGCCGTGCCCCCGGCGCGCGCCGGCGAAGTCGATCTCCTCTCCGATCGCCCCCTCGAGGGACACCCTGCCGAGCCAGCGGACCGGGGCCGCGCTGAGGCTGTAGACGAGGCGTGTTCGCGGGAGGACGGTGTCCCCGGCCAGGACCTTCTCGCTCCGGAACTCGAACCGGGCGTTGCCGTTGTACTTCGCGTCGAAGCCGAATCCGGGCGAGACGACCTGGCTCAGGAGCTCGCCTTCCCGATCGGCGATGGTGTCGGCAAAAAGGAAGGTCCGGAGACGCGAGAAGAAGCCCTTCGGGCGAAAGGTGTAGCCGGT
>CALBDV010000132.1 GCA_937927565.1 uncultured Holophagales bacterium | reverse complement strand
GCTCGGTGGCGTCCTGGAGCGCGAGCGCGTTGATGACCGTGGCGAGCATCCCCATGTTGTCGCCCGTGACCCGGTCGATCCCCTGCGTCGCGGCCGAGACGCCGCGGATGATGTTCCCGCCGCCGATGACGACGGCGACCTGGACGCCCATCCGGGCGACCGTGGTCACCTCGTCGGCGAGGCGGGCGACCATCGCCGGCTCGATGCCGAAGGGCTGCCCTCCGAGGAGGGCCTCCCCGGAGAGCTTGAGGAGGACCCGGCGGTAGACCGGCCGGCCCGTCTCGCTGCCCATCGGCGTCCCGCGCTACTTGGTCAGCGCCGCGACCTCCGCGGCGAGGTCGGTCTGCTTCTTCTCGACGCCCTCGCCCACCTTGTAGCGGACGAAGCGGACGACCTTCGCGTCCTTGCCCCCGCGCTCGGCGACGACCTGGGCCACCTTCTTCGAGTCGTCCTTGACGAACGGCTGGTCGACGAGGACCGACTCCCCGAAGAACTTCCCGATCCGCCCCTCGACCATCTTCTCGACGACGTTCTCCGGCTTGCCGGAGGCGACGGCCTGGGCCCGCGCGATCTCGCGCTCGTCGGCGAGGACCTTCTCGGGGACCTGCTCGCGGACGGCCCAGGACGGGGAGAGCGCGGCGACCTGCATCGCGAGGTCCCTCCCGAGCTCGGCGTCGCACCCCTTCGTCTCGACGACGACGACGGTCTTGTCGCCGGGGTGGGCGTAGAGCGCGAGAGCGTTCCCCTCGCCGGCGACGATCCGGGCGAACCGGCGCAGCTGGGTGTTCTCGCCCGTCTTCGCCGTGGCGAACTGGAGCCACTCGGCAATCGATCCGTTGGCGCCGGGAACGGACGGCGGGCAGGCCATCGCCTTGAGGGCGTCGGCGTTCCCGTCAGGGGCGTCGCCGAAGGAGGCCTCGGCGGCGACGAAGGCCGCGAGGGCCGCGCGGGCGGCCTTGAAGTCGTCGGTCTTGGCGACGAAGTCGGTCTCGCAGTTCAGCTCGACGAGCGCGGCGATCGAGCCGTCGCAGGTATAGCCGACGAGGCCCTCGGCGGCGACGCGGCCGGCCTTCTTGGCGGCGGCGGCGAGGCCCTTCTTCCGAAGGGTCTTCTCGGCCTCCTCGAGGCTCCCGTTCGCTTCGGCCAGGGCCGACTTGCAGTCGAGAATGCCGGCTCCGGTCTTCTCCCGGAGCTCCTTGATCATTGCGGTGGTGATCTCCATCGGACTCTCCCGTCGCGCGCGACGTCTGCCGGGCGCGGTTGCTCTTCGGTTTCCTGCGCCCGGTCTCCCGGACGCGAAAAGGGCCGGCGGGAGCGCGCCTTTCGCGACTCCCGCCGGCCCGGCTCGATCAGGTCAGGTCGAGGTTCAGGCCTGGGCCGGCGCGGAGTCCTTCGCGACGATCGCCTCGGCGACGGTCGCGCCTTCCGCCACGAAGTTCGCGGGCATCGGCTCGTCTTCGGCCTCCGCCGCCTTCCCGACGAACCGCTCCTCCTGGGCGTGCAGGCCCTCGAGGACGGCGTCGGCGATCTTGCCCGTGAAGAGCTTGATGGCGCGGATCGCGTCGTCGTTGCCGGGCACGACGTGGGTGATCGGGTCGGGGTCGCAGTTCGTGTCGACGATGCCGACGATCGGGATGCCGAGCTTGTTGGCCTCCTGCACCGCGATCGCCTCCTTCTTCGGGTCGATCACGAAGAGGAGATCCGGGAGCTCTTCCATCTCGGTGATGCCGGAGAGGTTCTTGGCGAGCTTCGCCCGCTCGCGCTCGAGCCGGATCCGCTCCTTCTTGGTGAGGATGGCGTCCGACGTGTCGGCGAGCATCCCCTCGATCTCCTTGAGGCGCATGACCGACTTGCGGATCGTCACGAAGTTCGTGAGGGTGCCGCCGAGCCAGCGGTTGTTCACGAAGAACATCCCGCAGCGGTTCGCCTCCTCGTAGATGGCGTCCTGGGCCTGGCGCTTGGTCCCGACGAACAGGACGTTCTTGCCCTGGGAGGCGGCCTCCGTGACGTAGACCGCCGCCTCGCGGAAGCACTTGAGCGTCTTCTGCAGGTCGATGATGTAGATGCCGTTGCGCTTCCCGAAGATGTACTTCTTCATCTTCGGGTTCCAGCGCTTGGTCTGGTGCCCGAAGTGGACGCCCGCCTCGAGGAGCTCCTTCATCGTGATCTGGCTCATGGCTACCTCTTCGAGAACTGGAACCGGGCGCGGGCGCCGCGCTGGCCGTACTTCTTCCGCTCCTTCATCCGCGAGTCGCGAACGAGGAGGCCCGCCTTCTTCAGCATCGGCCGGAGCTCGAGGTTGAAGAGGCAGAGGGCGCGGGAGACGCCGTGGCGGATCGCGCCCGCCTGGCCGGCGCTCCCACCGCCCGCGACGCGGGCGATGATGTCGAACTTCTCGGTCGACTCCGTCAGCTGGAGGGGCTGGCGGATGACCATCTTCAGCACGTCGTTGGGGAAGTACTGATCGAAGGGGCGGTCGTTGACGACGAACGCGCCGCTTCCGGGACGGAGGTAGACGCGGGCGACCGCCTCCTTCCGCCGGCCGATCGCGTGGTACTGCAGGTTGCTCACGATCTCTCCTCCGGCCTCACAGCGGCTTCGGGGCCTGGGCCACGTGCGGGTGAGTGGGCCCCGCGTAGACCTTCAGCTTCTTGAACATCTTCTTGCCGAGCTTCGTCTTCGGAAGCATCCCGCGGACGGCTTCCTCCACGAGCTTCTCGGGGCGGGTCGCGCGGAGCTTGTCGGCGCTCGTCGTCCTGAGGCCGCCCGGGAAGCCGGTGTGATGCCGGTACAGCTTCGCGGTCTCTTTGACGCCGGTCAGCGCGACCTTCTCCGCGTTCACCACGACGACGAAGTCGCCGGTGTCGAGGAAGGGCGTGTAGGTCGGCTTCGACTTGCCCGTCAGGTGCATGGCCACGGCCGTTGCGAGACGGCCCAGGACCTTGCCGTCGGCATCGACGACGATCCAGCGCCGCGGGAGCTCGTTCATCTTGGGGAGAGGCGTTCGGGAACTCACGGAAACTCAGCTCTCCGGTCGGTGTTTCGCGAAGCGCGCACCGCGCCACGCTTCTCGTCTCGGTAATGCAGGACCCGGCCGGGCACTGAGAAAGACCGGGCTCCCGAGGGAGGACGCTCCTCGCGCAAGTTCTCTCTAGCGCAGGGCCGGGAAACATACGATGCCCCTCGCAGCCTGTCAAGCGAAACCGGACATGCGGAATAGGGGAAGAGCGGGCGGGAGGGCCGGAGGCGGCCCCGGGCGCCGGTCCGAGACTTTACGGACCGGTCCGCGGAGATTACCGTGCCGGCCCGTGAACGAGGCCCCTCCACCGGGAATCGACAAGGCCGCGGGGAAGATCCAGGCGATGTTCTCCCGGATCGCTCCGCGCTACGACCTCCTCAACCGGCTCCTTTCCGGCGGCACCGACGTCGCGTGGAGGAACGAGGCCGCGCGCCTCCTCTCGCCGCGCGCCGGCGAGGTTCACCTCGACCTCTGCTCGGGGACCGGCGACCTGGCCCTCGCGGTTGCGAAGCGGAGCGGCGGCCGCGCCCGGGTCGTCGCCGCCGACTTCACATACGAAATGCTCGCCATCGGGCAGCGGAAGTTCCGCCGCCGGGGCGCCCCGATCCCGGAGGCGGGAGCCGACGGCCTTCGCCTCCCCTTCCCGGACCGGACGTTCGACGGCGCCACCGCCGCCTTCGGCGTGAGGAATTTCGAGGACCTCGACCGCGGGCTCCGCGAGCTCTGCCGGGTCCTGAAGCCCGGCGGACGGCTCGTGGTCCTCGAGTTCACGCCGAAGCCGACGGGCCCGCTGGCCCCGCTCGTCCGATTCCACGTGAGAGCTCTCGTCCCCATCCTCGGCCGTCTCGTCTCGAAGGACGCCTCGGCCTACCAGTACCTTCCGGACTCCGTCGGCCGGTGGCCCGCCCCCGACGCCCTCGCAGCCCGGATGCGCTCCGCCGGCTTCGCCGCCGTGGACATCCACCTCCTCTCCTTCGGCATCGCCGCCGCACACGTCGCGCGGAAAGGAGCCTCATGACCGCCACCATCCTCGACGGCGCGAAGGTCGCCGCCGACATCCGCCGCGAGACGGCCGAATCCGTCGCCGAGCTCGCCGCCCGCGGCGCTGTCCCCGGCCTCTCCGTGATCGTCGC
>CALBDV010000131.1 GCA_937927565.1 uncultured Holophagales bacterium | reverse complement strand
CTCCGCCTACGAGTGTGTTGGGACGGGCGAGTTGAGGGCTCTGCGGCTGGGTCGGTGGTGCAGGCGGGGATCAGCTCTGGTCGTGACGGCGTCGATGGCCATCCCTACGGGGCCGCGACGCCCGTGCGGTCCGCGAGAGGTCCGCTATTGGTCGGCTCGCGGTAACCCCCTCGACGGAGCCGTTCGGCATTCGGGCGCGCAACCGGCCGTCAACGCATTGGCGGCGAAGGTGTAGACAGGTCGGGTAGGTGCACGGGAAGGGCTGCTGATGACCAAGACGGTGTTTGCGTGGACGGATGCGCTCCTTCCTGTCGCTCGGCGGACGATCGCAGGGGGCGATCTTCCCCGCGTCGCCGTCTGCGCGCTGCTCGTCCTCCTGATCGGCTTGGCTGGATGCGGCGACCCGAGTGAGTCGCAGTCGACCAACGGTTCAGGCGAGAGCCAACGAGCTGAACCCGACCTAAGTGTCGGCGTCTCATCGGCGGCTGGCCTGGGCGACGACTTGGTCGTCCTGACTGCTGCTCCCGACGACCTCTCGAAGAAGCTGGCCTTCCTCCGGAGGAGCGACGGCGGTTGGCAAGAGCTGCCAGACCCGCCAGCCGGCCCTTCGATGCTGGCAAGCGCTGGTGACTCGATCGTCATGGCGTCCATTCGATGCGACTCGGAGTGCCTGGGGAATGGCCGACTCGAGTTCTCGACTCTGGATGCGGATCTATCGTCCTGGCGCCCGTTGAAAGGCCCGTCGGTTAGCGTGGCCGCCGATACGGAGGTAGCGGTAGGCCGGTCGCCACAGGCCTTCGCATGGTTCGAGGTCGGCTCGGTGGCCTACGTGGTTTCGGGCGACGGAACGGTGCAGCAGGTGCCAGAGTCGCCCTATTCCGATAGTGAGACGGCCTTTCGGTGCTTCACAGGCGACTTGGCGGTTCTGGTGCCGTGGCGGCAGGTCCCGGTCCAGGGTGCGGGTGACGCAACTGTGAGAATGACACTGCACGGCGTCGCGATCCGCTTGGATCCGAAGGACGTCCGGGCCGGATGGCAGAAGCTTGCGTCGGTCCCATCCGGTGTCGAGACGACCTATGGGGACGAGTGTGTTGGTGACGCTCTTACCTTTCACAGCGATGGCAAGACCGTCGGTTTGAATGTGAAGACTGGCGAGTGGGCCATCGGTGAGTCGAACTACGCTGCGCTGAATGGCACTTCAGTGTTCTATTCGGGGGCCGGGCGAATAGCACAGAGCCCGAGCGGTAACGCAACGATTGCAGTTCTATCCGATGGGCGGCTTGTGCGGACTACTGACAACGCCAATTGGATCGACACGGGTCAGAAGTCTTCGGGTGTGTTCAGTACCGACAGCGAGGTTCTGAGCTTCAGGCCCGACACGAATACGTTCGAGGTCGTCTCGTGAATGAGCAGCGGCGACCGAGCCGCAGGCGAACGCCGAGAGTGTTCCGGGCTGCCGTCATCGCGGCTCTGGTCTTGGCGATCAGCGCAGGCCTCGCGGAAACCGCCTCCGCCGAGCAGGAACCAGTGTGGCACTGGAACATCTTCGGTACGTGCGGGACGGTCGCTGGTCGCCAAGGGAACTGCGGGGGAACGCGCAATATATCGCCCCAGTCGCAGCCGACTGATGTGATTGTCGCCAGCGTGGCTGGTGCTGGTGCATCGAAGCCGTGGGTGATTACGCTCAATGAGGTGTGCGGGCGCCAGTTCAGTGACTTGTTTCTTCGACTGGCACCAGCTCCATATGGCTACATACTCCGATTCGCCAAGTCCAATGGGTGGGCCGGAGTACCGTCGGGCTCGCAGTTCGATCACGTGAACTGCGGTGAAGGAACCGGCGGACTGGGAGGCGAGTTCGGAAACGCCGTGCTGATGCTCGGCTGGGATCAGTCATACCCCTCGGACTACTACTATCCCGGACAGGCGCCGGATGTAGATCAGCGAGTCTTTTCGTGCCTAAGGGTTGCCACCTTCTTCGGATATCGACGTGGATGTGTGACCCACCTGAATCCTGGCGAAGGACAGGAGACGTAC
>CALBDV010000130.1 GCA_937927565.1 uncultured Holophagales bacterium | reverse complement strand
TCGAGGACCTCCTGCAGGCTGACTCGGACGTCGGAGCTGTCGGCGCTCTCCTGCTCTACCCGCACGACTACACGATCCAGCACGCGGGTGTCGCGATCGATCGCTGGGCCGTCACGCACGCCTACGTCGGTCGACCACCGGCCGCCATCGGCTTCGCCCCCATTGAGGAACGTGCGGCTGTCACGGCGGCACTGTTCGGGTGTCGTCGGGCCGACTACGACGCTGTCGGAGGCTTCGACGAGACCTACCGTGATGGCCTTGAGGACATCGACTTCTGCCTGAAGCTCGGCGAGCGTGGCAGACGGAGCCTTCTTTGCTCGGACGTGTGTGCCATGCACCTCGAGAGCGCGACGCGGGGGCCATACAAGAGCATTCGCCGCACGTATAACTACTCCATCTTCTTCTCGCGCTGGAAGGCGCAGCTCCGCTACGACCTCGACCAGTACATCGAGCGGAGCGCCGCGCTCGTCGCGTGGCCCTACGTGCGGGATGAGGGCGTTACCGTGGTCAATTTCTGCACTACCCCCAGCTGGCCCGAGCTCGCGGAGACGGTCGCGCACCGGGGACTCTCCATCACCGCGACGCACAATTTGGGCGGGTTCATAGCCGAGCACGAGCCGATCGACCTATTCCGCGCGCTACCGCTCGCCTTCCACCAACTCCCGAGTCCGCTCGTCTTTTCCGTCGACCACTTCTCGCAGCTCGCGCGGAACGCCCACTGGTTTCGGCAGCGACCGACGCAGGACTTGATTGTGGATCGGCACGCGAACGTCGTGCAGCCACCCGTCACGGTGGAGGGCGCGTGACGGTCGGCACCGGCGAGGTCCCATGGCTCCCGTTCCTACGAGCGGTCATCCCCCCGGACATCACGACGGTCCTGGAGCCGGTGTTCGCATCAGGCTACGTGGGCGCGGGCCGGCGCGTGCGTGAGTTCGAGCACGCTCTCGAGGCCTACCTGGGAGCGCCGCAGGTACTCTGCACCTCGAGCTGCACCGCGGCGCTGACTCTGGCGTACGTCCAGCTCGGTGTCCGCCCCGGCGACGTCGTCCTCTCCACGCCGATAACCTGCGCGGCGACGAATGTGCCCCTCATCCACCTCGGCGCTACGATCGTCTGGATCGACGTCGACGCGGGTGCCGGCAACGTCACACCGGCGACGCTCGACGCGGCTTTTCGCGCCTGGCCCCACGCTCGAGCGGCGGTGGTCGTCGACTGGGCTGGGACCCCCTGCGACTACGCTGGGCTCGACACCGTTGCACGGGCACACGGCGCGCACGTCGTCCTCGATGCGGCTCAATCCTTCGGGAGCACCTCTCGAGGGTCCCTGCTCCCGTCCGTAGGCGACTTCATCTGCTACAGCTTCGGCCCGACGAAGATGCTGTCGTCGGTGGAGGGCGGGGCAGTGATCTCCCGCGACGCGGGGGCGGCCGAAGCGATCGAAGCTGCCCGCTGGTATGGCGTCGAGCGCGACGCACGCAGCCCGCTGGAGTTCTGGGACTACGACATCGTTAACCCTGGCTACCGCTTCATCACCAACGACGTCTTCGCAACGGTCGGCGTCTACATGCTCCAGCGCCTCGCCTCCCGCCTTGCGACGCACCGCGAGCTCGCGGCACTCTATCGTGGCGAGCTCGAGCGGGTTCCTGGACTCGACATCGCCGCAGTCCCCTCCGACGTCGATCCGAACTACTGGATGTTCACGGTCACGGCGGAACGCCGATCGGACCTCCTGCGGAAGCTCCATGGGGCAGGGATCCACGCGGCGACTCCGCATAACCGCAACGACCGGCTCTCCTGCTTCCGTCACCTCCCTGCCCAGGACCTTCCCGGTGCGACGCGGTTCGCCGACACCTACCTCTGTCTGCCGATCGGCCCCTGGGTGCGTCTGGAGGATTGCGCGCGCGTGTGCGCGACGATCCGTTCAGGGTGGTAGCCGTACCCCAAGCGCACTCGTAGCCAACATCGATCGCTGGAGCTGCGCGCGACTACGCTAGCGTGAACGGGAGCGGCGCGAGCGTCGGTCGGCCCGCGAGGAGCGCCTCCGTATTGGCTCGGAGCAGGCGCTTGAGCTCCGAGTGTTCGAACATGGGATCCGCGGAAAGGCGCATCGCCTGGTCCTGGTAGTCGAGTGCGGGGTCGATCTGTCCGGCCATCCCTGCAGCGACGCCCAGGTAGTGGTACGCGTGGAGCCGCGCCTTCAGGTCCTCCGCGAGGGCGCTCGTATTCAGCGCCTGCAGGCCCGCTGTCAGGGCCTCCGACCACTCGCGCGCCTGGAGCGCGCAGTACGCGTGGCACAAGAACGCGTCAGCCGCCTGGAAGAGGAGCCCCCGCTCCATCGCCTCGGCTCCGACCGCCAGAAGCTTCGCTCGTGTGAGCGGCGTGTTTCGCGCGAGGCACTCGCTGTACCGTTCGCTGCAGTCGATCATGAGGCCCCGGCGTTCCTTCGTCCGCAGACGCGTCCGCCACACCTCACGTGACTCCGCGATCCGGAGCGCGGACGCCGCGTCGTCCGTGAACCGGAGGGCGGTCCCGATGTCCGTCAGGGTGTGGCAGAGGAGATACGCCTCGCCCGCAGCTTCGGCGCTCTGAAGGGCCTGCTCGTATGCAGCAAGGGCGTCCTGGAGGCGTCCCGCCAGCTGGAGGATGGCACCCCGTCGATTGTGACCGAGGGCCGCGAGACGCAGGGCGGCGCGGCGCTTTAGGCCGCTGGCTGGGTCCTGGAGCGCGTCGAGGCCCTGCTCGATGAAGGCATGGCCGTCGGTCAGAGCCGCCCGGAGGTACGCCTGGTTTCCGGCCTCTATCGCGCACTCGGCGAACCGGGCGACGGCACCAGCGTCTCGGCCCAGGCGCAGGCGCGCGCCATCCCTGAGGGCGACGAATTCTTCGAGGGCGCGCTGCGTGTTCCCGCAGTGTTGGTGGGCAATCGCGATGAGGAAGCGCACGTCGTGGGTGAGGTCGACGATACGCGGCGCCCGCCGATGGAGTTCCTCGACGAGGGGGACGATCCGGAGCACCCGCCGATGGTCCTCCCTCGCGTCCGCTGCCTGTAGCGCGCGCTGGGCGGCTGCCCAGCCCTTGCCTTCGTACGCTTCCCCGGCGCGAAGGTACACGCGCGCGAGGCGCTCGTCGCCGATGGACGCGGGCCGCACCTCCCGCCCGATGCGTTTCGCGAACTGGCGCGCGAGGCGTTGGGTCTCCGGGCGGCGGTGGACGCCCTCGGCCATGAGGTCGTGCGAAAGAACGAGGTGGGTTCGACTCGCGTGGCTCAGGTAGCCCCTCGACAGCAGGATCTGGGTCTCGTCCGTAGAGACCGGCCGACCGAGGGCAGCGCGGACGAGCCGCATCTCGGCGTCCCTGCCGAGGATCGCAACAGCACAGAGAACGGCGAGGAGACCAGATTCATCGCGCCGTATGAGGCCGTCGAAGCGGGCGTTCAGGATCCGCTCGATCCCAAGGGGTGTCTTCGAGAGCGCCTCCTTGAAGCGGTGGGGGTCGACGAGGAGGTTCTGATCGCCTCGCCCGAAGGTTGCGGCGCGTCCGTCGACCGCGATCAGCGTCATGACTTGCATCAGGGAGAACGGGTTCGTCCCGGCGCAAGCGATGATCCGCTCGGACACGGCGGAGCCCGGCGCGCGAAGCTCCGGCCAGCGAAGAGTGCCGGAGATGAGGTCTCGCGCGTCGACGAGGTCCAGATCGGGAATCTCGTCCAGGGAGGAGCGCGAGGACGACTCCAGAGTGAGGGCCTGCAGGAAGTGATTGATGCCCGTCTGCACGACAGTATCGTCGGATCGCGCGGTGACGATGACGCACAGTGGCAGTGCGTCGCGGGTTTCGACGACGTGACGGAGGAAGTACAGCGGCGCCATGCAGCGAGCGGAGAGGTGGTGCGCGTCCTCGAGCTCGAGCGCGAGGGGTGGCAGGGTCCGGAGGCGAGCGACGATAGCGTCGGCGAACCAGCGGCCCAGTTCGTCTTCCGTGTCGAAGAGATCCGCGCGGAACCGTCCCGAGACAAGGAACGACGTCATGGCGGCGACAACCGCCGGCACGTGCGGTTGGCCAATCAGCCGAAGCTGATGGGCCAGTAGGTCGTTCTCTTCGAGCGCGAAGAGGTTGCTCTCGAGGCCGAAGAGCCATCGGAAGAGGGACCGCCACGCCTGCTCCTGCTGCGCTGCCGTCGGCTCGAATCGGATGAGGCGTACGGCGAACCCCAGGGCCTGCGCGTCGTCTCGCAACTCCTGAGAGAGCCGGGTCTTGCCGCTCCCCGCTCGACCCGTGAAGGCCATCAGGCGCGGTCGACTGGCCGCGACCTGCTCCACGAGCCCGCGCTTGTGCTGCGCCAAGAGACTGAGCGCGTGCGATCCGACGAACGGGGAGGAGAGGCAGGCTTCGACGGCCGGCGGCCGGAATCGGATCGGCCTGTACTCGCCGTCGTGGAGCTGGAGTACCGGGCCCTTCAGATCAGGGCCGGTCGCGGTGATGCGGAATGGGAACGTCACGATTGGCGTCCGGGTCACATCGTCGATCTGGACACCGCCATCGCATAGCTTCGGCGTGAGGAGGTATGCGGAACCCGGGTCGGGTCTCCAGGAGATCGTGACCTGGCCAGCGCCTGCCGACGGGTGACGTGAGGCGGAGAACGCGACAACCAACAGGTACTTGCGCCCGGGGAGCACGCGATCCACCGCGAGGGTTGTGGCGCAGGGCGCGTCATCGTCCGGAACGACGAAGGCGGAGCATAGGATGCCGTGCGGCACGTTCTCGCCGCGCTCTGAGAGGACAGCCGCTACGGACGGCCCGTCGGCACCGAAGAACCGGAGCATGTCCGGCCGAGTGAGAAGCCAATCTTCCATGGTGTCGCTGTCGGAGAACGAGAACGAGAAGCCGTGGCTTTCTGCGAAGTCCCGTGCCCGCAGGATGAATGGCGCGCTGAGACCGCCAGACGTGACCACGTGCAGGCGTCGCACACCCTTGCACGTCGTGACCGAGACGAGGTGCGTGTCGAGGGTGTAGGGTCCGATGGATCGGTTCCTTGGCCTGTGTTTCGCCTCCATCCAGTAGATCTCTTCGACACCATCGGCCACATCCACCGCAACTCCGACTCCGTCCTTGCCAGCGTCGGCTACGCGACGCGTTGGGACCCACCTGACGCGCGGATACACATCCGCCACGTGTTCGAGAGCAAGAAGCTCGAACTGTTCAGGCAGAATCGCGGACCACTGGCGCGCAGAGAGCACGGGAGTTGAAGATAATCTCCTATTATCCGGAGCTGCCTACGTCGCTCGCTGCACCAGCCGCTCACGGATTCGCGCACGTGCGATCACGTGCCGTAGCGCAGAGTCGGTGACGGTCGCGTAGATCTGAGTCGTTGCGATCGATGCGTGCCCGAGGAGTCGTTGGACGAAACGGAGGTCAACGCCGGCCTCGAGCAGTAGCGTGGCGGCCGTGTGCCGAAGCATGTGCGGTGTGAGCCGCCGCGTGATGCCAGCCTCAACCGCGAGGCGCCGAAGGAGGAGACGGGCCCTATCCGTCGAGGACGCACATGAGGCGCCGAAGGCCATGAGCGCGTCGCTAGCGGTCGGCTGGCGCTCAGGGTGCGCCAGGTAGGTCTTGAGTAGGCGTAGGAGGTGTGGGCTCGTGAGGTACACCTGTCGTTGCCGGTTGCCCTTTCCCGTGATCGTGACAGTTCCGTCCGCGAGGTTTATGTCCCTGACCCGGATCGTGACGAGCTCCCCCACACGTATCCCCGTCGCGAGAAGCAGCTCGACCATCAGAAGCTGCGCTAGCTGGGCGAAGGCCTCGGGCCTCGACCGCGGCATGCGAGGTGGTGACGTCTGCCGAACGTCGCGCTTACCGCTGGACTTCGATGCGAGTCGCTCAGCTGTCGATAGGAGCAGGCGGGTCTCATGGTGAGTCAGTGACCGTGGGAGCCGGTGAGGCAGGGAGATTCGTACCCGAAGCGCGTGAAATGGAGACATCGCAAGCCGCTCCTCATCGACGAGCCAGGCGAAGAGGAGGCGCGTCGTGACGACGTGGCGCCGGACGCTCGCGGCCGCGAGACCGCGGACGTCGGTGAGGTACGCGAGGTATTCGCGGAGCCGCTCGCGTGTGCAGGACTCCACGGCCGCCGAGGCCCCGGCAAATTCAGTCAGGCGAGCGAGATCGAGACGGTATGCCCGAAGCGTGTGGGGAGAGATGGTCTTCGTCGAATGGCAATGGTGGAGAAAGGCGCGGCATGCTTCCGAGAACTCCATGAACCCTCCTTCGGCGAGGGAGTGTCCACCGGGAATCTCGGGACCTGGAGTACCGCCTCCGCCACTCTGCCGACGACGGGCGTGCGATGGCATCCTATGACGTGCGAGAACAGGCCGCGCGTCCCTCCAACCACGGCTGGGTACAGCGGTGCAACCTTCAGTGCGTCACCCGCGTCCCCGACCGCGCGCGTGGGAACTGGGCGCCGTGGAATCCGCGGGGAGAGCTCGCCGCGAACTGCGTGGTGGTCATCCTCTACAGCGAGTTGACGCTTTTGGAGAATTGCGTCAACTCGCGCCTCCGGGCACAGCGAGTTCCCCCGACGCGAGGGCACGTT
>CALBDV010000129.1 GCA_937927565.1 uncultured Holophagales bacterium | reverse complement strand
AGATGCAGACGATCGCCGCCTGGATCGGCGAGGTCCTCGCCGCGCCGGAAGACGATTCCGTGAAGGCAGCGGTGAAGGCGAAGGTCAAGGAGCTGACCGCCGCGTTCCCGATCTACTAGCTTTCCAGAGGACCCGGGACCGCCCGGGTCTGACGGGCCTCTCCGCGGCGGCAGTGCGGGGCATGGCGCTCTGCTGCGACCTTCGAGTCCTTTCACGGGAGTAACCTGGCGCGCCCCTGCGGCACTGCTCGCCGGGGCGCGAGCCGTCTCACCAGCGGGGCATGTCGTGTACGAGCCGCGCCAGGTCGAAGCCTGGCCGGCGCTCGGCCATGATCGCCTCGAGGCGCTCCGCCAGGACGCGCGCCTCGGGAAGGGGTGCGCCGCCGACGGCGACGAGGTTGGCCGGGCTCGCCGTCTGGAAGGTCGTGACCGGACTGAGTGCCTCCTTCATCCGGAAAGGAAGGACGGCGGCGCGGGGGCACAGGACGGCGGAGGCGAAGTTCGCGACGACGACACCTCCCGGGGCGGTCCGGGCCCGCAGGTCCTCGAAGAAGGCCTTCGTGGCCAGCTGCCGCGGGGGATCGGGGCCGAAGGCCGCGTCGAGGACGACGAGGTCGTACCTGTCTCGGCGGTTCTTCACGAAATCGGCGGCGTCGGCCACGTGGACGCGGAGGCGTAACCCGGCGCGAAATCGGAAGAAACGCTCCGCGACGGGCGGGACGGCCGGATCGATCTCGACGACGTCGACCTGTGCCTCCGGGTAGCGGGACGCGAGAAAACGGGGCAGCGAGCCCGTGCCAAGCCCCAGGCAGAGGATGCTCCGCGGCGCGCGGGGGAGGAAGGCGAGCGCGACGAGCGCGCTTCGCGTGTACTCGAGGACGAGCGTGTCCGGGTCCGCGAGCGACATCGCCCCCTGAACGAAATCGCACTCGCGGTTGCAGAGGAGCCGCTCCCCGCGCCTCTCGTCTTCGACGACGCGAAGAACCTGGAAGGTCGATTCCGCGAGGTGCAGCGTCCGGCGCTTCGCCTCGGCAGGGGCCGTCGGCACGGAGAGCTCCGCACCCGCGGCGGCCCCGGCGAAGAGGGTGGCGACAGCCCACGAGGCGACGAGCGCGCGACGGTGATCCCTGCGGTGCCTCACTCCACCGCCATCGGCACGTAGGCGCCGTCGCCCGAGCGCCCGCCCGGCTGCCCGCCGTCGTTCACGACGGCATACGCGAGGAACGGCGAGCTTCCCGACACCCGGGTCACGCGGGCCCATGCGCTCTGGGTACCGGGCGCAAAGCGCTCGAGGATCCGGTCGATCTGCGTCCAGCCGCCCGGCGAAAGCGTCGTCTCCGGTCCCTGGAGGAGGGCGACCCGCTCGCCGTCCGAAGCCCGGAAGACCTCCACGGAGAGGACGATCGTCTCTCCGGCCGGGTCCGCGTTCACGAGGGCGAGGTTCGTCCGGTTCTCGCCGTCCTGCCGCATCCCGTAGACCCAGGCGGCGCCGGTCGCGGCGTCCTGCGAAGGGAGAGCCGGGTAGAAGAGTCCGTAGCGGCCACCCGCTCTACCCGGAGCCGCCGTCCGAGCGCCGACCACGACCGAGTGGAGCGGTCCGGTTCCCGCGGCGGTGACGAAGAACGCGCCCGCGAAGGTCGTCCCCTTCGGCCCGACCCCGGGGACGGCGCGGCGGCGCAGGTCGTCGACGAAGGCCGGGACGATCCTCTGCTCCCCGGGAGCGAGCGTGAGCGAGTCACGCACCGTCGCGCCGGGCGTCGTTCCGAACGTCGTGACCCAGGCGAGTTCCAGCGGCCGATCCTGGTCCGACGTGTTCGTCAGTACGAGCTCGGTCGAGAAGGGTGTCGCCGACGCCGTCTCCACGACGACGGGCAGGACGAGGCGCTCGTTGCCCCAGAGGGAGCCCTCCCGGACGGGGAAGACGAACGAGCCGTCGGAGTTCGCCTGGTCGTTCACGACGCCGTAGGCGAAGAACGAGCCGCCTGCCAGAGGCTCGATCCACACGAAGACGTTCGGGCTGGCGAGCGAGAGTCCGGCGTTCGCGACGAGCTCCTCGAGCGCGTACTGGCGGAAGCCCCCGGGCCCGAGCGGCTCGGTCTCGAACGAGCCCCTCCCGGGTGACGACGGCGAGCCCGAGGCGACCGTGATCTTCAGCCGGAGCTCACCCGAGGCTGCGCCGTTCACGACGGCCACGTTCGAGCGGTCCGCCGTGTCGGCCCGCAGGCCGCAAAGGACAACCGGGTCCGTGAAGAGCTCGGTGTCTGGCGCCGCCGGGTAGGCGAGGCCGGCCCGGCCCTCGGGCACGAGCGTCGTCGTCCGGGCGGTCAGCGCCACCTCGCCGGGCCGGGGACCGGCCACGTCGACCCGCAGGGTCCCGAGGAAGGGGCCAGTAGCGGGGAGCGGCAGCCCGGAGGCGCGGAGCCAGGAGATGGCGTCGGCAGCGGTCGTCTGGTGCCGTGGTGGCAGGAGCACCGAGGCGGTGCCGCTACCTCCGCCGGAGGTCGCGGTGTACCTCAGGTGGAGGGTCGCCGCCGTCGTCGAGCGATTCGTCAACGTCAGCTCGGTCGTGAAGTACGCCCCGTTCTTCCCGGCGAGCGCGAGGACGACCGGTACGACCAGCGGCGTGGAGGCCCCGGCGTCGGGCAGGAACAGCTCGGACGCGAGAGCCGGGAAGAAGCGGAGCTCGTTCAGGTTCCCGGAAGAGTCCATGTACTTCAGCCTGAATCCCGTGATCCACGAGGAGCTCGGACCCTGGACGCGGCCCGGGAGCGGGCGGCACTCGAGCTGGAACGACTTCCCGATCCCGGCTGGGCCGAGGTCGGCGCCTCCGCCGATGTCGAAGAAGTAGTCGCCCCAGGTCGCCCCGAGTTTCGTGCGGGCACCCGGGAGGCTGCCGGTCTGGAAGCGGGAATCGCTGCCGAACGCCGTCGCGCCACGCGGCGTCGCCGGAAAAGTGAACCAGGCCGGGTCGCCGAGGAAGGCCGTCGTCTGCGGCTGGCCGGCCGGGGTGTCGTCCTCGACGAGGACGTCGAAGTACGCCTTCGAGGCGCCCGCGCCGACGCCCCGGGAGCGGAGCAGGACCGACCGTCCGGTCGCCACGTCGACGATCTCGTACTCCACGCCCTCCCACGAGAAGAGGCCGTCGTTGGCGGCGCTCCGCTTGTCCGAGGCAAAGAGCCCGCGCGACACGCGGTAGTTCCCGAACGTCCCGAGAAAGCCCGTCGGCGAGGTCCCCGAGAAGCTCTGTGTCGCGAAGGTCTTCAGCCGCTGACCCGTTCGGACGTCGACGAAGTACTTGTGCGCCCAGGTCGCGTTGACGACCCACTCCGTCCCGACCCAGACCGCCGCGCCGTTCAGGTTCGTCGCGGGCGCCCCCGCGGTCCGGACGACATCCCCGGCGCCTTCCGTCCGCACTTCGATCACCGTCGTCCCGGCCCTGGACCCCGCTGCAGGAAGAAGCGAAGCGGCCAGGGCGAGGAGGCCCGTCCGAAAGGCACGACGCCGGTCGGTGCGCGGTGGCTCACGTCGTGAATGCCCGGTCGGTTCCATCGATTCCCTCCTTCGTCGCACCACGTCTCCGGGGTCCCCGTGAGGATCGGTAACGCCCGTTGGAGATTCGTTGGAACTCCCTCGCCGCTGGCGAGCCGCTCCTCCAGACGGACCGTCAGGTCCGGGCCCCTCCTCCTCAGGCGCTTCCCTGCGCCGACAGGGCGGTGGCGGGGTGCGGCCCGGCGGCTCAGGCCCGGATCATCCGGAGAACTCCTGCCACGAGCTTCTCGATGCCGGCGGAGACCTCGGAGATCGGGCTGTCGAGCATGTAGGCGGGGGTCGTGACGACACGCTTCTCCTCGTCGACGACCGCCCTGCCGCCGTCGCAGGAGACGTGCTCGCCCCCCATCTTCCCGATGGCCGCCGCCGTCCCGGGATCGGAGCCGATCGTCAGACGCGGCTTCTCGCTACCGAGGAGCTTCGCCAGGAGCACGGGGGCGATGCAGAGGG
>CALBDV010000128.1 GCA_937927565.1 uncultured Holophagales bacterium | reverse complement strand
ACCTGGACGGGCGACCACACCAGGGAGACGACGAGCGTCGGATCAGCGTGCGAAACGTCGTATCCCCTCCAGACGTACCGGCTCAAAACGTCGGTCGTCAGCTCGAAGGACGGTTCTGGCGCCGGCTGCGGGGCCGCGGGGAGCGCCCCGGCGAGGAGGAGCGCGATGGCGAGCTGCCGGAACACGGGCTGCAGCGTTCGACACGGCGCGGGGAACATCTGAGGATCATACGGAGGCTCGTGCTCTCGTCGTCGCCCGTCTCCGACTGGCAGTGGAGTCATCGTCGTGCAGCAGCGACCGGCAACGGCGAGTCGAGCGGTGTGCGGCACCTCCATCGCGGGGGCCGACGGACCCACTCGCTCTCGCAGCACGCTTCAGGGCTCGATGACGACAGGCGTACCGACGGGGATTCGCGGAAAGAGCTCACGGATGTCGTGGTCGTCGAGGGCCACGCACCCCCAGGTCCAGTCCGTCGTCGAGCCGCTCCCGTGGATGAAGATCTCGCCTCCCAGCGGCGTGGACCAAGGAGGGCAACCTCCAGCGCGAACCCTCTCCACGATCTGCCGGTGCTGTCGGCGCGTGATGAGCCCGGCCTCGAGTCCCCTCGCGGCGTCCGCAGGGTTCGGGTAGCTCAGACCGAGGGAAAGAACGAACTGGCTCTGCGGGTTCTTCATGCAGACGAAGTAGGTGCCCTCGGGAGTGGCCCGGTCTCCCTGGCGCTTCTTGGGGGGAACGGGATTGAGCCCGAGGCCGACGCGATAGGTCTTCAGGAGCTTCTCCCCCGAGTAGACGAGCAGCTCGCGCCGGGCCTTGCGGACGACGAGACGCGGATTCCCGATGGAGGCAGGAAGGGGCTCGGCCGGAGTCGCGGCCAGGAGGCCGGAGAGACCGAGCGCAACCACGACGCCTGTGATGGCCGGGCCGCATGCGAGCATCGACGCTACTATCTGCCAGATTCTCGACTTGCGCTCCCTCGTGGATGACGAGCCGGCGGCCCGGGTCGATTCCTGGCAGAACGGATCAGAAGGGACCCCCTGCCCGCTCTTCGTCCTCCTCGCCTCGGTCCGGATTCGCGCGGCGGAGCCTTGGGTCGCCGAGGTGAGGATGCAGTCCTGACGGGAATCCTCGCGGCGTGCCGGGGCCCGCGTCGGACGGTAAGCTCCGCACGAACGCCGCCTCGCGGCTGACTCCATGAACGACCCCGAGAAGCCTCGCCGCCGGTGGATCGGCCGCGCCGCGCGGGCGCTCGGCTGGGCCGTGCTCGTCCTCCTCGGCCTCGCCGTTCTTCTCTTCGGGCTGCTCCACCTGCCGGCAGTCCAGCGGGCGGCGGCGCGAGCCGCCGTCCGCGAGGCCGGACGGATCCTCGAAGGCTCGGTCGGCACTGGCTCGATTCGATGGAACGCCCTCACGGGGTCACTCGAGATCCGGGACCTTCGCCTGCGGGGCGAGGGGGAACGGGCCGGGACGGAGATCTCCGTCTCCCGGGCCCGGGTGCGCCTCTCCGTACCAGATTACCTCCGCGGCCGCATCGTCGTCCTGAGCGCCATCGTCGAGCGCCCCTTCGCGCGACTCGCGCTCGACGAGAAGGGCAGGGTGATCCTCCCGTTCCGGATCCCGGAGACGGAGGACGAGGAGCCGACGGCGCGGCCCGACGTCGAAGTGCGGGCCTTTCGGCTCACGGACGGCTCCTTCGAGCTGGTCGATCGCGGCAAGGCCGCCCGGCGCATCGACGGCAGCGACCTCGCCATCGAAGGACGCGTGGGGCTCCGGGACCTGGCGTCGACCGGCACCCTGACCCTGGGAGCGATCGACGTCTCCGCCGCGGGACACGAGCCGCTGCGGGGCTCGTCGCTCACGGCCCGCTGGGCGACCCGCGACGACGCGCTCGACCTCGTGGCCCGGCTCGTCGCGAAGGACGCCGGACTGGCGGCGGGCCTCGACGCCGCGGTCCGCGACCTCTCCGGAACGCCGAGCTACACGGCGACCTTCACGACCGAGGGGACGCTCGGCCCGCTCGCAACGAGGCTCGCGCCGGACCTCGGCCTCGGTGGGACGGTCGAAGCGCGGATCGTCACCTCGGGAAGGGGAACGGAGCCGCCGTCGGCGAGCGCAACGGCGCGGGTCGAAACGCTCACGCTGCTCGGCCGGACGTTCGAGAGCGTCGACTTCGCGGGAGACGTCGCTGGTCCTCTCCTTCGGAAGGGCCTCCTCGACGTGGCGTCCGGCAGGGGACGTCTCCACGTCGAAGCCTCGGGGACCATTCACCCCGCGCCGAAGGACGTGAGATTCTCGATTCGGGCGGAGAAGCTCGACCTCGCGCGACTTCTCGTCCTGCCGGCCAGCGCACCGAAGCTCGCGGGCACGCTCGAAGCTACGGTCGAGGGCACCCTCGCGCGCCCGGTCCTCGAAGGGATCACGGCCACGGCGGACTTCGCCCTCACAGGGGCGCGGCCGGCCGCTCGCGGCACGCTCGCTCCGGACGCCCGCGCCCGGCTGAGCCTCTCCGGTGGGATCCTCACGGCCGAGACGGTGGAGCTGTCGGAACGCGAGACGACCGCCGAGCTGAGCGGGCGCTACGATCATCGGCAGCGAACGTTCGAAGGGCGCGTCGACGTCGAATCGGGGAACGTCGGCCCGTGGCTCGCGATGCTCGGAGTCGAAGGGAAGGGCCATCTGACCGCTCACCTGAGCGGCGGCGGGCCCGTGGCGCGCCCCGTCCTGGAGGGTCGGCTCCGCGCACGCGGACTGATCGTCGCCGGCGCGCGGATCGACTGCGTCGAGCTCGATGCGAAGGCGAACGGCGCCGCGTTCACCGCCTCCAACGGATCGATCGCGGCGTACGACGTCACCGCCGGCATGGAGGCGGACGGACGCCTGCCCCTTCCCGGGGTGAAGTCCCCCGAGATCGACCTGCGCGTCCGCGGCATTCGCTTCCGCGGACGCCCACTCCCCGACGTGGACGCGCACGCGACACTCGGGACAACGCTCGAGGCGCAGTTCGGGACGGCCGACGGCCGGCTCACGGCGAGAGCCGTCGCGCCCGCCCGCGGCGGCTTCGAAGCCGAGGCCACACTCGATCGGCTCGACCTATCCCCCATCGCCGCAGCCCTTCCCCCACACCTCGCCGACTTCCACGGCGAGGTATCGGGCCACTTCGCGGCGAAGCGGTCCCGAACCGGCCCGCTCGAGGCGACGGTGAGCCTCGGGGACGCGTTCGTCGCCGCGGCCGGCCGGCAGATCACGACGTCTGGAGGAGAGGCGACCGTTCGAGGAGAGCGGATCGAGATCGCGGGACTCGAGCTGAAGGGTGACGAAGGAGCCTTCCTCTCCCTCTCGGGTCACGGGAACCTCGACGGGAGCGCCCTCGACGGCCGCGTCCGTTTCGACGTCCCGGATCTCTCGGCGTTCGAGCGGCTTCTCCCACCCGAATCGAGAAGCGCGGTGCGAACGGCTTCCCCGGAAAGCGGAACTGACCCCAAGTCCGAATCCGCGTTTTCCACGGGAAACGGAACTGACCCCAGGTTGGGGGCGCTCGGGGGAAGCGTGTCGGGAGACGTGAAGATTGCCGGGGATCTCGAACGCCCCGGGCTCACGGGGACCGTGAAGGCGCGGGACCTCGTCGCTTCCGGAGGGGCGCTCTCACGGCTCGACGCCGCGCTGAAGCCGGAGTCCGAAGGCCGGGTCGCCGCCTCCGTCACGCTGGCAGGCCTTTCGTGGGGCGCCTACCGCGTCGAGGGCGCCCGGCTCGACGGCGTCCTCGCGGGGAGCGCCCTCACCGCGGAGGCCGAGGCCTTCGGGGGTCAGCTCCGGATGAAGGCGACGGGCTCCCTCGCCGGCCCGATGCCGTTCGACGCCTCGGCGACGCTCGACGCCTTCGACCTCGCGCCCTT